>JACZXM010000106.1 GCA_022571615.1 Acidobacteriota bacterium
CGGCGAATCTCTGCGGCCAGATGAGCGGCAACTGCATTTACACGATGCTTCTGCTGGGATTGGGGCTGCGGCAGTTGAGCGTCACGCCCAGCGCCATCCCGGAGATCAAGCAAGTGTGTCGCAGCGTGGCCACCGACCAGTGCGAGCAGCGCGCTCTCGGTTAGCTGCTGTACCACGAGACGACGGCGCCCGGCGCCCAACGCGGCGCGCAGCGCGAACTCACGCCGGCGGACGGCTCCCTGCGCCAGAAGAAGATTGGCCACGTTGACGCACGCCATCGCCAATACGAACAGGCTGACCGTAAAAAGAGTCCAAATCGACTGGCGCGTTTCATCTGACATGACCTGCTCGGTCAGCGGGGCGAGCGATGCGCCACTGAACACGGCGTTGCTCTCGGGGTACTCGGCCGCCAGGCGTTCCGCCATGGCATCGAGCTCGAGCCCCGCCTGCATGGCAGTGACTCCAGCCGCCAACCGACCCACGGCGTTGTAGCGACGCGCGCCGCGCGGCTCTCCCCGTTCCGAGGCGAACAACGGCGTATACACGTCGGCATCGCCAATGAACCAGTAGTGCTCGGGAAGCACACCGACGACTGTGAACGGCTCACCGTCGAGGCGCACCACTCTTCCTAACGCATCGGTGGCACCCGCGAATGCCCGCTGCCACAGACCGTGGGTGATCACCGCCACCAATTCGGCGGCTGGCCCCTCTTCATCGGCCCCGAAGAGCCTACCGAGCGACGCCTCGACTCTCAGTACGGGGAACAGCTCCGGGGTCGCCCGCACCACGACGACGCGTTCCGGCTCTTGGGCGCCGGACAGATTCACCCCCTCGGCGCGGAATGCCGCCATGGCCTCGAAGCTGTCGATCCCGTCGCGGTAATCGACAAAGTCAGGATACGAGAGGCTGACCTCGGTGAAGCCGCGCTGGGGTGCCACCGAGAAGATTCCATACAGCCGATCCGGCTGCTCGAACGGCAGCGTCTGAAGGACCACGCCGTTGACGCCACCGAACATGACCGCGCTGGCACCGATGCCGAGGGCCAGCGTGATGATCGCGATCAGCGTTGGTCCCGGGGCTGCGGCCAGCGCCCGCGCGCCGAACCGTAGGTCTTGACAGAACTGACTCATCCAACTGTCTCCATCCGGGGGAACGATTCGGTCGAGCCGCAGCTCGAGGTCTCCAGCCGCAACGGAACGGCCTGCACGCCCGAACGCGCCTCGGGACTGCCGCCGCACGCGCGCCAGCTTGCGCACCGAGCCCGCATCCGCAACCGCTACCAAGGCGTGGCGCAACAGGCACCGGCGCGCCATCCACGGGGAAGTTTCACCATCGACGAGCCGCCGGCCGTAGGCCCAGAGTTCGGCATGCCATTCGCGCAGCCACTCATCGCGCTGCTCCGCCGGAACCCATCGACCGGCCGCGCGCACGAGCGCTGCGCCGAGACGTGCCGTGCGCTCGAGGCCGTCAGCCCGCGCCATCAGCCGCGCCGCTCCTCGGGAACCAGACTGCCCATCTCATCGACGAGGCGATACCTGCGCACGGCTATCTCCAACGCGCGCTGACCGCCCTCGAGAATCTCGTAGTACCTGCGCGCCGGGCGTCCGGCGCTCTGGGCCACGCCCTCGGCCTCCCATTTCGCGGCGACCAACCTCGCCGCTTCGACGCGACGAAGGATCGGGTACACCGTTCCGCCTGGCAACCCCGTGAACTCCATGATGTCGAAACCGTAACGGTAGCCGTGCGCGAGAGCCTGCAAGACCATCGCGGTCGCGTGCGTCATGCGGATCTTGGGTGGCATCGTTGCTTACCTATGTAGAAAACTGAATATGAAGAGCACTTCACAGTCTAGCGACGGACCGCCGCCGATCGCAAGGCCACCTGCCACGGTTTCTTGACGTCATGCTGTCGGCTTTGACGTAGGGCTACGTCGGCGTTGGAGCGACGCTGTTGTTCAGCACGTGGGATCATGCGGAAGTCGCCGAAGAGGATTGTCGGGCGTTTCTTGAGGTTCTTGCGGAGGGCTGGGGGGCGATGCGGTCGATGGCGGCCCTTACGTTGGCGCGAAGGCAGATGCGACAAACTGGGATGCGCCCCGATGCCGGCCCGCATTGCGACAGTTCTCGCCTGCTTGGCGATCCCCGCGTTGAATGCCCGATCAATCGATGACTCGCAACCGAACCATCGCCGCCTGGGTGCTTGTCCTGATCACGTTTCTCTTTCTTTTCTCCGGAGACGTGAAGGGCGGGCCGGCGGCCATCTGGCCCAGCGTGGTCGCCGTGGCCCTGGCGTTCATCACCCGAGAGATTTATTCCTCGCTGTTTCTCGGCGCGCTCGCGGGGACGATATTGCTGGCGAACGGAAACGTCTTTTCGGCCTTCATCGATTTGTTCGCCAAACACATGATCCCGCCATTGACGATTCGCTGGAATATTTGCGCGCTGGTGTTCTCGCTGATGATGGGAGGCTTTGTGGAGTTGCTGAATCACATCGGCGGCATGCAGGCGCTGGCGGAGGTGGCGCTGGGCAAGGGCGATTCAAGACGCCGCGCCGGAATGGGCGTGTTCGCCATGGGCTGGGCGGTGTTCTTCGACGGCCTGGCGAGCAGCATGCTGGTCGGCAAGACGATGCGGCCGGTTACCGATCGCGCCGGCGTGTCGCGCGAGAAGCTCGCGTTTATCGTCGATTCCACGGCGTCGCCGGTCGCCGCCTTCGCGTTGATCTCCACCTGGATCGCGCTTGAGCTGACGCTGATCCAGAACGGCATGGCGCTCTACGGCGAGACGGCGTTTAACGACGCGCAAAGCTTTGCCGATTTCTCTTCCTACCAGATCCTGATCCAGACGCTGCCGTATCGCTTTTACAATTACTTCCTCCTGCTGATCGTTTTTCTGACGATCTGGCTGGGGCGGGACATCGGGCCGATGCGCCGGGCGGAAATGAAGAAGCGCCGGGCTGATACGAGTCCGGCGCAAGAAGAGGCTTCCAGCGCCGAGGGCGGAAGCGCCAAACGCCGAATCTGGCTGACGTTGATCCCGTTGGGGCTGCTCATCGTTGCCGTTTTTGGCGGTCTCTACGTCGATGGACTTAGTAAGCTTCGTTCGCCATCGGGCGGCGACGGCATGCAGCGGATCATTCAGGCCTTCGGCAAGGCGGACGCGGATATCGTCTTTGTCACGGCAACGGCGTTTGCCTCGGTCGTGGCGCTGCTGCTGCTGCGCTTTTTCGCTCGACCTCGGACTTCCGAAAGCCCGACCGTGATTTTCTTCGACGGGATGAGGCAGATGTTCCTGCCGGTCCTGATCCTGGTGTTTGCCTTCACGCTCAGCAGTGTGATCCAGGAACTGGAAACCGCCGATTGGCTGGTGCGGGTCATGGCCGGGCAGTTCCCCGTAGCGGCCCTTCCGGCGGTCGTGTTCCTGCTTGCGGCGGTAATGTCCTTCAGCGTGGGCACGTCCTGGGGGACGATGGGCGTCATGATGCCGCTGTGCATTCCGATCGCCTGCGCCTTGACCGGGCTGGAAGGCGGCGCCCCGCCGGGGCCGATCGTGATTGCCACCATTGGCGCTGTGTTGGCGGGCGCGGTGTTTGGAGACCATTGCTCGCCGATCAGCGACACGACGATTGTCTCGGCTTTCGCCAGCGGCTGCGACGCAATCGCGCACGTCCGCACGCAGATTCCCTATGCGTTGATCGGGGCCGGCATCGCTGTAGTTCTGGGCTATCTCCCCGCCGGCATGGGCGTGAATCCTTTCCTGCTGCTTATCGTCGGCGGCGCGGCTTGTTGGGCGGCGATCCGTTTCGTCGGAAAAAGGCCGTGAACGAGGACCTGGTTCCTCTCCTTCAACACAGCCGACGGTCTTGGACTCAACTCTGGTAGTATGTAGCCATGAAAACTACCATCGATTCTGCCGGTAGAGTTGTCATCCCCAAACCCCTGCGTGCGCGGCTCGGACTCGTGGGGGGTGACCGCGTGGAGATTCGGGAGCGAGACGGACACCTGGAGATCGAGGTCGTACCCAGCGCGATGAGATTGAAAAAGGGCGACCGAGGCCTGGTGGCGGTTCCAGAAGAGGAGTTACCCCCACTTACCGGGGAGATCGTGCGCTCCACCCTCGAGCGCAGTCGACGATGATCGCCCTCGACACGAGCGTCGCCGTGGCGGCTTTCGCCTCCTGGCACGAGGCACACACCTTGGCAATCGATGCACTGGGGCCGCGCCCGAGCCTTCCCGCCCACTGTGCCATCGAGACCTTCTCGGTCCTCACCCGGCTGCCACCTCCCCACCGAGCCCCGGCGAAGATCGTCTCCGAGTTCTTGCAGGCTCGTTTTCTGGAGCCTTACCTAACGATTCCAGAGCCAGCCTACCGGGATCTGATCCATGAAGCGGCCCGATTCGGAATGACCGGCGGTGCGATCTACGACGCTCTCATCGCTGCCACGGCACGCCACGCAGAAGCCACGCTCCTGAGCCTGGACTCGAGGGCGGCCTCGGTTTACAGGCGCTTGGGCATCGACTTCGAGCTCCTCGGCTGAGCACGTCCTGACCCTCGAACTCTCCCGTGCCGGTACGTTGTCGGCCGCTAGCTTGACCACCGCCTCGCGGTTGAACGCCCAGCCGAGGCCGAGAAAACGCGCCTGCTCGAGCCAAGGCCGCCGTGTTTCCCTGCACCTCGCCGCTGCGAATCGACGGCCCCGGCGCTTTCCTGAAACCTGGCCGGGGATCGTCCCGTATATCTTTTACTATGTATGAAAAATGCCCACCAAGGCTGGCCGAGCGTTTCCTGCACTGGGCGACGGCGCGCGCCGATCGCGACTGCGTAGCCGGCGATCTGGCCGAGGAGTTCGCCGTGCGGGCGCAACGCTCCGGCCTTCGTGGTGCGCGACGCTGGTACTGGTGGCAGGTGATGCGATCGGTACCGACGAGCCTACTCACAGGTCGTGAGTCCCAGGCAGCCAGGCGCAGCGCAATTCAGCTCGATACTCCCCTCCGTTCAGGAGACGGCACCATGCTCAACCTGCTCCAGGACATCCGTTACGGCTTCCGGACGCTCGCCAAGAGCCCCACTTTCACCCTGCTGACGATCACGACCCTGGCACTGGCCATGGGCGTGAACACCGCGATCTTCAGCATTCTCAACGTAATCCTGGTGCAGGATCTTCCCCTCAAGAACACCGATACGCTCGGCTTCATCTACTCGACGAACGCACAGCTCAACTCCACGCAGGCACCGGTACCGGCGGCCGATTTTCTCGACTACCGGGCAGAGGTCGGCGCCTTCAGTGCGCTCGCTGCGGTCGACCGCGGTGCGGCCTTCACGCTCACCGGTGAAGAAGAACCGGTGTGGATCGAAGGCTTCCTGGCGACCGCCAACACCCTGGAGGTTTGGGGGCAAGCGACGATCATGGGTCGCTGGTTCACCCAGCAAGAGGACCGGGAGGGCGGCGAGCGAGTGGCCGTGCTCGCACACGGTTCATGGGAACGACGTTTTGGCTTTGATGCCGACATCGTGGGCCGGGTGATCAATCTCGACGGCTATCCGACCACGATCATCGGGGTGATGCCAAAGGAGATGGAGTGGGGCTCGCTAGCGGACGCTGAGCTATGGGTGCCGGCACGTCTGAACCGCGCCACCGCGAGCCGCGAGAACCGCACCCTCTGGGTCATAGGCCGCCTCGCGACCGGCGCCACACACGCGCAGGCGCAGCAGGAAGTCGATGCGGTGCGCCAGCGCATCGTCGCCGAGCAGCCCGACCTGCAGGGCCCTTGGGGAGCCGTCGTGTACGACATGCACCGCGCGCTCGCGCCCCCGGACACCTGGACGATTCTGTTCATGCTCGGGTTAACGGTGACCTTCGTCATGCTGATCGCTTGTTCCAACGTCGCCACGATGATGCTGACCCGGGCCTCCTCCCGTTCACGCGAGATCGCTGTGCGGGCGGCGCTCGGAGCGCAGCGCCGGAGACTGCTGGGGCAGCTGCTCGGCGAGAGCGCCATCCTGTCGCTGGCGGCAGGGGCACTGGGCCTGCTGATCGCGCGAGCGTCACTGCTGGGCCTGATCTGGATGGCGGGCGAGAACAGCGGCATGAATATCTTCCAGATTGTCAAGCTCGACACTACCGTGCTGCTCTTCACCCTTGGTGTCGCCCTCCTGTCGCCGCTGTTTTTCGGTTTGTTCCCGGCGCTGCGCGCGTCGCGGCCGGACCTTAATGAAGCCCTGCGTGAAGGTGCGCGCGGCAGCAGCGGCGGTGGCCTGCGCGGACGCCGCTTCCTCGTAGCGACGCAGGTCGCGCTGGCGCTCAGCCTCATGATCGTCGCAGGTCTGCTGATGCGGGCCATGGCGCAGAATCGCAACTACGACCCCGGTTTCGATCCCGACCGGATGATGACCATGCGAGTCGATCTCGCCGAGTCGAGGTTCCCCACCGGCGAGGACCAACTTCAGAGCTTCGCGCGCATCCACGCCGCCCTCGACGCGGTGCCTGGAGTCGAAGGTGTCGCGACGATGGGATGGCGAATGGGAGCCTTCAACGACCCTGCGGTCACGCGCAGCTTCCGAATCGAAGGCCAGCCCGAGCCGGAACCCGCCGAGGTCCCGTCGGGCTTCCTCAACGTAGTGAGCACCGGCGCCCTAGCGGTAGTTCGCCTGCCGCTGCTGAGCGGTCGCGACTTTGCCGAGAGCGACAACGCCGACGCGGCGGCCGTGGTGATCATCAACGAGCACCTGGCCGACCGCTACTGGAACACCGACCCGCTGGGCAGTCGCATCAGACTCGGTGCCGAAGGTCGGTGGCTCGAAATCGTCGGCGTGATGACGAACATCCACTCCGGCGATGCCAGTGCCCCTTCGTTCCCGATCCTCTTCGTACCCCTGGCGCAGAACCCGCAGCGTCAGATGGGTTTCCTGGCCCGCACGACCGGCGATCCGCTGGCGCTCACCAGCGCCATGCGCCAGGCGATCTGGTCGGTCGACGCCGACCAGCCTGTCGCCGACATGCGCACAATGAACCAGCTGATCGAGGACAGCTTCGCAATGCCCAGGACCCTGTTCTCGATCTTCGTTGCCTTCGGCGTCTTCGCGGTAGCGATGTCCGCCGCCGGCATCTACGGCGTGATCTCCTACGCCGTGAGCGAGCGCACGCGAGAAATCGGCATTCGCATGGCGCTTGGCGCCCGCGCCGCAAGCGTGTTGGCGATGATCACCCGCCAGGCGCTGTGGTTGGTCGGAATCGGTATGGTGGTGGGTGGCGCGGCTGGCCTCCTCCTGCGCCGGGTCATGGCCAGCGCGATTCCCGGTATCGGAGGGTTCGATCCCATATCGCTCGCAGGCGTAGTAACGGTATTCGTGGCAATGACCCTGCTGGCCACCTGGTTCCCGGCGCGCCGCGCCTCGCGAGTCGACCCCGCAATCGCATTGCGCAGTGAGTAACAACAGGCGGGGACGCATCGATGAGTAAGGGCGACTACCTGGGCGAATTCGAGATCGTGGTGCTATCGACACTGCTGCACCTGGGGGACAACGCCTACGGGATGACCATTCGCTGCGCCATCGAGGAGCGCACCGGCCGCGCGGTGTCGATCGGAGCGATCTACGCGACGCTGCGGCGGCTGGAACGCAAGGGACTGGTCGTCTCGCGCCTGGGAGAACCGACGGCCGAGCGCGGTGGACGCGCCAAGCGCTTCTTCGGTCTCGAGCCGGCCGGCGAGGAAGCCATCGCCCGATCACGTGCGATGTTCGCCCGCCTCTGGGACGATCTCCCCGAGGCGCGGAGCTAGCAGCTGCCCTCGCTGAGCCGGCCTGCGCCCACGCGACGCCCCCAAGACGCTTTCCTGCGACCCGCATTGCGCTTTCTGAGCCTGATCCGGCCATGCAACTCCTTCTCCGTGCTCGGGATTCCTGTCTCCCACTGCCTTGGCATGATCCCAACCGGTTACAGCTTCCCCAAAAGTGCGACCCCTCGCCGGATCGGGTGGCGTCGGTGGGTAGCGTCCGGTTAGATTACCGCGACGTCAACATACCGTGATCATCCCCAGCGATCCCATGCGAACACCCCGACTCCTGTTGGCAAGTACCGCCATCGCACTCACGAGCCTAGGCTCCTATGCCGCCGCCCAGGACACCGACAGGGTGCGCGAGCCACTGCCCCTGGAGCTGGCGGTGTCGCTGCGATCGCACAACGGACGCTCCCCCATCGAGTTGTCCCCCGACGGCCAGTGGCTCGTGCACACCGTCGAAACGGACGACACCGTGCCGCGCGGCAGTCGGCGCTACTCGGCCACCGGGTTCCCGTTCGCCGAGGGCGACTCGCGCATGGAGGCAACGGTGACTAACACCCGCACCGGGGAGTCGGTGCGCCTCGGTGA
>JACZXM010000107.1 GCA_022571615.1 Acidobacteriota bacterium
TCGGCCTCCCACCGATCGATCAGTCCCAGCGCTTCCTCGAGCCCGGGCACCTGTTGGTCGCGAGCAGCCGCGTCCTCCTGCAGGTCGCGGTAGGCGAGCCGCCAGAAGGTCGCCTCGGTAGCGTGCTCGAGCGGCAGCACATCGGCGTTGGCCAGCCGCAACGTCACCAGTGCCTGCAACCGAGCCATCAGCGCGTGGTAGGCAAAGTCGGGGTCGACCACGGTGCGCATCCAGTGCAGGTTTTCGTACAGCGAGTGGTACATGCCGTAGTCGCCGCCGTAGTACATGTCCGATGCCGGCAGGGCCAGGTAACGCATGAATGGCGCCGCATCATCGCTGGGGACCTCGAAGATCCAGGGGCGCCGAATCTCGTCGCCATCGTAGAAGTATCCGAACCCGTCGACGCTCCCGAGCGCGAACGTGTCGCGTTGAAGCATCGCCCAGTGTTCGGAGAAGTTGTCGCCGCTGCGCGGGTCCTGGAGCGTGGCGGCGACTTCGCGGAACAGCTCATGGAGTGCGGCGTGCGAGGCCACCCTCAGCGGTCGGTCGGGATTGAAGACCGCCGAGTCCATGTTGATGTTCGCCACCGCGTGCTGAAGCAGCTCATCGGTATGGTCCTCGACCCACTCGGTGCTGCCCCCGAGCAGCATCTCCTCGGCATCCCACACACCGAGCACCAGTGTGCGCGCCGGCGGCTGGCCTTGCGCGGCGAGCTCGCCCACCACGCGAGCCCACTCCAGCACCGCGGCGGTGCCGCTGGAGGGATCACCGGCGCCGTAAATCCAGGCATCGTGGTGGTTGCCGGCGATCACCCATTGATCCGGTGATCGCTCGCCCTGGATCCGAGCCACGACGTTGAACATCGGCTTGTCGCCGTTGTCCATCACCGCGCGCAATCGCACCCGAGCTGTTCCGTCACCGATCCGGTAGGTGAGCTCCAGAGCACCCTGCCACTCGGCGGGCGCGTCCGCCCCGTCGATCGCCTCCAGAAGCCGCCCGGCTCCGGCGTACGAGGTGGGCACCACGGGGATCGACGGCAGATGTGCGGCGGATGGATCGAGGCGATCGACGCCCGGCACCGAGGCAAAACCGGGCGAGAGCGGGTCGCCGGTGTAGGGCTCAAACTCCACCGAGCGGCGCATGATGGCCCCGGGCGGGCGCCAGTTGCCCTCGGGGTATACGTCCCCGTGCACGAAGCCGTCCTCCTGGGGATCCGCGTACAGGATCACGCCCACGGCACCGTACTTCTGGGCGTTGTACACCTTGCGGCCCTCGCCGGTATCGAAGTAGCGCAGCAGGACGATCTTGCCCGCTGGATCGACGCCCATCGCCAGCAGCGTCCGGAAGTCCTGGTCGGAGCCGTGGTGGGCGTACACCAGCGGCGCGGTCACATCGCCCGAGGCTGAGTACCCATTCCACCCCGGGTGCTGGTCGGCGTCCTGGGTGAACGGATCACCCGGCACCACCTCCTCGGTCGTCGGGATCGTCTCGTGCTGTGGTGCGACGAGCTCGATCGAGGTTTCCACCGGCAGTGTCAGCCAGGCGTCGTAGCGGACGATCTCGGTATCCCATCCGTACTCCACCAGCCGATCGCGCACGTACTGCGCCGTGACCCGGGCGCCCTCGGTGCCCGCCGTATGGAGCATGGAGGCGAGAATCTCCAGGTGCTCACCGATGCGCTCGGGCGAGATTCGCTGCACCAGCTGGGCCTCGTAGGCAACCTGTGCAGCCGCGCGTGCGGGGGAAAACCCCCGCAGACCCGTTGCAAGACCAGAGTCATCGGCGCAGGCAGCCAACAGACAGGCGGCCAGGATCGGGGACAAGAGCAGCCGTGGCCATGCCGGTCCACGGGCCGCGCTCGAGATCGAAAGCATCGTCACTGGGACCTCCTGAACACAATGGCCGAGGTGCGCCGTATCGTTCTTCCCTCAGAGCGATGTGTCACGGTCTGCGACTTGATACCTTGCGGCGTTCCCGTTGTCCAGCTCTGGGCCGCCACCGCACCGCAGGGGAGTTTATTGGTCGTTTCGCCACGCTTCGATCATGGTGAGGATCTCGGGAATGACCCTGCCGTCGAGACCCTCTGGATCGAATGGCTGCTGGAGCAAGTAGAGCATCGTCGGCACCACGTCCACGTTCCGAGCTACCTGGACGGTTGTGGGCGAGATGCCAGTACCATGAAACGCCACGACAGCCCACGACTCATCCTTGGTCAGCCCCCCGTGCTTGGATGCTGACCGTTCACCGTCCACCAGATCCCCGATCGAAACAAATGGCGCGGCCGAAATGTACAGATCCGGCGCTCTCGCTTCGAGATCGAACGCCTGGACCAACTGGACAGGTGCGTCAGGATACTCGGTCAGGTAGGTCGCCATCTGCCAGTCGTCCGCGTGGTGGAATCGGCCGTCCACCAGTTGACGGACCCGGGGATCTTCCGCGAACCCCAGCGGATCCTCTCCATCGACCACTTCGTATCTGTACAGAGCCCGGGTCGGCAAGTCTCCCTCACGCGTGATGACGGATTCACCGAGGTGGCTGAACACGTGGACCCGTCCCGTGTCCCAATCCTTCCCGACGACAAACGAGACGGCATCTTCAAAAGCCGTTGCCTCGGCGATGACATCGACGCGGTCGTCGCCGTATGGGTAGTCACGAAGCCGCCGCAGGCCCGGCCGGCGCGCCCAATCCAACCGCTCGACGCCGGTGCCGTCCGGTCGCATGACCGGCGTCGGGAAGTAGAGCAGCGCGTGGCCCTCGCCGGCCGCGACCACGATCTCCCGGTCCTCGAAGTCGGTGGGGATCGATCCGGTCAGCTTGACGCCGAATAGCTTCGTCCAGTCTTTGTCCAGAATCCTCGCGCCCATGGTGCCCCGAACGTACTCGTCGATCGGGTACACCGTTCTGATCTCCTGGTGACCATGATCCGAGACGAGCGCGACAAATCGCTCCACGGGTCGGCCAATCGCACGCTCGCGCTCGTCCATCGTCTCCTCGAAGAGCCGGACCGCCTCGGCAACCAGGGCATCGACCGCTCGATAGTGCTCGTTCATCTCGGGCGCCGTGGCGCCAAGCAAGTGCTCCATGTGGTCGAACCAGCCGTTGTAGGCGACCGTGATACGCGCCGGCCGCCCGCCAAACAACCCTCGTTTTATTCGACGCAGTCCGAGGCGGAGCTTCGCTCGATACTCCATCGGCTTGTAGTTCACGTTCCAGATGAACGGGATGACGCTGTCGGCGCCTCGGGTGAGGGCGGGGCCGATCGCGATCGCGTCGTTGTCCCCCGGGAAGTACTCCCAGATCGTCTTGACCCGGGGGGAAAGCCACCGGTTCCAATCGAGCGCCTCGAGGGGCAAGTAGAGAACGGGGTACCTCATCGCTGCCCGATCGAAGAAGTAGAGCGAGGGGATGCCGTGCCGCCCCGGTACCGTGCCCGTGAGCACGGCTGGGAGGCCGGCTCCGGTGATCGTCGGGAAGACCGTCGATGCGTGTTCCACCCAGACGCCGTCGTCGATGAACAGTCGCTTGATGTTGGGGAGTCTCCCGTCCATCGCATAGCGTTTCCAGACATCGGCCTTGGCTCCATCAATCACGATGACGAGACCGTAGGACTCAGGCGCCGTTACGCTCACCCCTGGAACAAGCAAGTACCCCACGACCGTGACCAGCAGAAGGAGCGCCAAGAGTCCGGCCGCTCGGGTACCAACGGCGAGACGCGGCTTACCGACGGAGAGCGAGGCCCATCCAAGCACCTCGATGCGGTACCGGTCGCGCATGACCTCCATCCGCTGCAGCACCTCATCCTGTGCCTGCCTGACCCGCGCAACAGCGTCGAGCTTCATCCAACTCGCGACGCGGCCGCTCACATGAATCGCCACCTTGCGCATGCGGCGTGCCCAGCTGCGCGCGAACAGGCCAGCAGGGACGAGCAGCGCCGCGAACACGATCGCGGCCTTGCCGCCGAGCCAGTGCCACATCCAGCCGATCTCGAGCCCATAGACGACGGGGAAGGCAACGGCACCGATGAGCATGTGTCGGAGCGACAGCGCGGCGAGGTTCCCATCGCGGGCACTGGAACGCTGGGCGAGTTTCTTCACCGCGTAGTAGGGAATCACGCCGCTCAGGTAGCCGAACAGGGCTGGCAACATCCCGAGGATCGCCTCGGCAATCGCTTGCACGGGAGCGAGCGGACCGGGAAGGAGGCGTGCGCGCTCCTCGAGGAGCCGGCGATCGAGCCCCGCTCGTTCGCGAAGCCGCTCGTAGCGCTCCAACATGTGCTCGACCTCCGCCACGCTAGCGGGATCGGTTTCCTCATAGTGGTTGAGGCAGGCAGCCATTCTCTGCAGGAGCTCTCCTCTTAGGCCCCGACCACGGACGCCCGCGATCCCGGTCAGCTGCGCGCGCCGAGCGTAGACTTCCGCCAACCTCCTGACGAGCGGGATTTGGTCGGCGGATTCCACGTGGTAGGCAACGCGCTTCAGCGCCGCCTCGATGCGGCCGGTGAGCTCTCGCACGGCCCGGCGTGGGGCCTCCGCGTGCAGCGGGGCGAGGTCGCCGATCGTGAACGGGTGCCCGAACCGAACGAACACGTCGGCGCGAAAACGCCGGCGCGGCTCAAACTGCAGTCCGACGGGAACGACCACAAGACCCAAGGCGAAGCCGGCGGCGGCCTCTGCCTTCAACGCGATGCGAGCGGCGCCCGTCTTGACCGGCGCGAGGTGTGGGGTGTCCTGGGTCACTCCCTCCGGGAAGATCGCGGTGACGTGCCCGTCGCGAAGAAGCGCCGCGTAGCGCTCAAACGCCTGGAGGTTCTGTCGCATCGCCCGCCGGTCGTCCTGCGCTCGGAACAGTGGGATCGCCCCGAACGCCTCGAGGATGAGACGGAACGGGCCCCTGAAGAGCGTGTGCTTGGCGCCGAAGCGGACTTGCCGTGAGAGGAGGCAAACCAGAAGCGCCGGGTCTAGCAGCGAGCCCGGGTGGTTGGCAACCAGGAGCACCGGGCGCTCGGTGGGGAGCCTCCCCAGACCCTGCACCTGGACCGACCGGTAGTAGATCCGAAGGGCGAGTCGAAGGAGGCCCTTGATCACAGCTCGGAGCCACTGCGCGGAGATCATGGGCGATGCCACCTCGATCGGAACAGTAACAGGCCGTTGCCATCTCATGAGAAATGGCTTCTGGTCATGATCTGCTCTTGAGCTCAACCCTCGCCGCCCTTCATCTGGCGACCTACGTGCTAGCCCGATGCGCACTTGGCGCCATCGAGCTGGTCACCGCGGACGAACGCCTGTTGCGTGCCGCAGAGACTTCCGACCCGTAGGCAGCCCGTCGCGACCCAGGCTACTTCTGCCACGGACTGCTAACGCCATCTCGCCATACGAGCTCGGCAGCTACGGACTCTCTGCCTCCTCGGCCCGCCACCGGGCCTCGAAGCGGCGCTTGGTGGCTGCGAGGCGCTCGGCGATCTTGTTCCGAATTCCGCCGTGGATCCTGCCGTGGAACAAACCCCATCCGCGCAACGCGTCGATCCTGGCACGGTACACGTGGATCAAGTAGCAGGCGTCGCCCCCGGGTGCGGGAATGATCCGGGTCAGGCCGAGAGCGGACTCGAAGTAGTGGTTCGCGTACAGCTGTTTGCTCGCGAGTACCAGCTCTGACCCGCCGGGTGGCACGTAGAGCATCTGATGCACGAGGCTGGTTACCTTCCTGCGGGCGCCGACGTCTTCCTTGATCCAAAAGACAGTGTCGGTGAGACCACCGAGCTCGGCGTCGGGATAGGCCCGCATGTAGTCGCACAGCTCCGGCAGATCGCCGCACAGGTACCGCGATTGCTGCAGGATGCCCTCGAACTGCTCGGCGACGGCAACCGCGTGCTTCTTGTCGTGGTAGTGGGTCAGCGCGGCGTCGCCGCGGAGCCGGTAGGCATCGGCGTAGTCGGTCAGCAGCCATTTGTACAGGGCGAGGGCGTCGCGGCCTGCGCCCGGGGACGACCACTTGACCTCTCCGTGGAATCTGCGGATCCACGCCGCGTCCAGCTTGAGCTTGCAGTTACCGACCTTGCACTTGCGCAGTAGCCCGAGGTCCTTGTCGTCGAGGGTCAGGGGCCCGATGTACCATGCCGCGGGCCCCAATTCGAAAACCCCGAACTCGAGCGCCGAGGCCGTCTCCATGGCCATTTCGTGGCTCCGATACTCTCGCCAGAGGAACTCCGGCGGCACGTTGATGCGCACGGTGTGCAAGGAGACGGTCTCCTGGTCGACATCGGTGTGGATCTTCTTGCTCAGGACTTCGCCTTGGTCCAGCTTCCGGAAGTCCTTGTCAGAGACCTTGACGCCGTTCATCCGGTAGGCGTGCACCAGTTGATCGGGCGCGGGGGGCGAACCCGGAGAGGGCACCGCGACGAGCACCGATGCCACGAAGCCAGCCAGCACCGCGAGGGGACGGCGGCGGCAGGCGTCGGACCGAGGCGGTACGCGATCGAGGGTAACGGGGCGATGCGTGCAGCGACAGGATTCGGCAGTCATGACAGGGCAACATACCAGATCGAACGGATCCTCAACGCGAGCCAGCTATGGTTCCACTTCCATCAGACCCATACGGTCGAGGCCGGGGCGACCGGGTGGTTCAGCGCCGCGTGAGTCGCGGCTGCACCTCGACGAGCCGGTTGTATTGGCGCAGGATTGCCCGCAGTCGGTCGTGGGGCAACGCAAACACAGTTACGTCGCCGGCGCCGGTCATGGTCTCGGCTGCCACCATGGCGTTGATGATTGCCTCCTCAGTGGCTTGAACGGTGGCGGCAAACAACCGCCCGAGCTCCTCGTTGGCCAGCATCTTCAGCTCGGCCGAGGAATGCCGGCTGAGCGCCGCGGCTGAATTGGCGGTGCTCAGGGCCATGAAGATGTCGCCCGAGCCGTTGCCCGATACGCTGCCGTTGCGCGCCAGTCCGAGCGAGATCCTACGGGCGATTCGCTTCAGCTGATGGGGAAGGACGGGCGCGTCAGTCGCCGCCAATACGATGATCGAGCCCTGCTCCTGCTCGAGCCCCGAACCCGGTCCATGCCGACCCGAGGGTGATACGCCCGGCCCGATCGCTACTTGACTGGCGCGGTTCGGCGCCTTGGCCCGTGCCGCCCACCCAACCTCGCCTTGCGGGCGCGCCGGCATCAGATCGGTGATCTCCCGGCCCACCGGCACACCGGCTACCCGCAGCTGGCTCCGGAGCCCGTAGTTGCACTGCACGAGAACGCCCACGACATAACGCGCGCCGGCCACCTCCACGAGGCGCGACGCGGTCCCGATACCGCCCTTGAACTGGTGGCAGATCATGCCGGTGCCGCCGCCGACGTTGCCTTCCTGCACTCGGCCGCCATGGGCGTCAGCCAGCGCCGCCAGCGCGTGCTGCTCGGTGACGTGCTGGCCCAGGATGTCATTGAGCGTCCCGTCCCAGGTCTCCGCCACCACCGGCAGCGCCGCCAACCAGGGCGGGTACCCGGGTCCGTCATGGTCGACGCTCTTGCGAGCCCCCCAACGCACCACCGCGTGGTGAACGATTCCCACGCTCAGCGTGTTGGTGATCATGAATGGACCCTCCATGAGCCCGGAGTCCTGGACCCAGGTGGTGCCGGTCATCTCACCGTCGCCGTTGAGAGCGAACCAGGCGGCAAACACCGGTGCCGGATCGTCCTTGCCGCGGGGCCACACCGCGGTCACCCCGGTGCGCACCGGGCCCTCGCCCACAACCAGCGGTCCCGAACCAGTGACAATGGTGGCGTGGCCGACCTCGACACCCGCCACATCGGTGATCGCATTGAGCGGGCCCGGGGTGCCATCGAACGGCACCCCCAGATCACGGGCACGAGGCCGCTGCGGCGTACCGGTCGCCTCGGAGACCAAGAACAATGCCAGCAGTGCCCCGATCAACAGGCGCCGATGCTTGGTGGATCTCATGCGGTGCTCTCCAGTTGCTTGGTATACTCCGTCATCGTCGCCCACATCATGCAACGCTTGCCCATCGTGTGGGAATGGCTGCGGACCTGGCAGCCGCGCCTCCCACTCCAGACCTGGAGCGGTTCCGATGACGACATCGGATGAGGCCATCGCCGGCGAGGCGTTGAGCGACCCCTATCTGCAGAACTTCGTCAACGAGCCCTATCTGGATTTTTCGAGCCCCCGACATCGTCGGCGCATGCAGGAGGCGCTGGCGCGGGTGCGCGAGCAGCTCGGTGCCACCTACCCATTGGTGATCGGCGACGAGCAGCTCCCCGACGGGAACCTGATGGC
>JACZXM010000108.1 GCA_022571615.1 Acidobacteriota bacterium
GGCTCCAGCGCCGGCTCGATCCCAGCACCCTTTTACGCCCAAATCGTTGCCGAGCACTATGCTGACGCACGGGTGGTGGCCCTCGGCGACGGCTCCGGCACCTATCGCCGCGATGCCGACGAGGAGCAGGACGACCCCACCGTCACCTGGAACACGCTGCAGGTGCTAAAGCAGCACGCCGGCTACCAGGACCTGACGCAGGAAGAGCTCGGCTACCACGACCTGTACGTCGTCGCCGGCCGACAGCACCCCGAGCTGCGCCTGTATCAGTACGATTCGGCCCACGACGCGGTACAGGGCTTCTATCTTCGCCTTAGCGGAGTGAACGACCCTGATCTGTCGGCGCTGATCAAGAGCAACCGCAACGACATCCGGGCCCAGATCTCCAACTTCGCTGCCTACACGGCCGGGGGACCGGAGCACACCATCCTGTGGCGGCCGGCGTTCTACCAGTACGAGGTCGATGGACTGCTGTTCCGCGACTGGGTCAAGGCACTGCTCGCCGGCGAGACGGTCGAGGACATCGACTGCGACCGTTGTTCGCGTCCCGAGCTCCATTACAACGAGGCCGACCAACAGATCATCGAGCGCACGATGGAGCTGCTCGGTGACGGCGGCGCTTGGATTGGTCACGACGAGGGCAGCTGCCCCGAGGCCAGCGACGAGGACGGCGAGGCGGGATGGAGCCTACGTTGCGCCCTCCAGCAGGCCACCGGTGAGGTCAAGGGCAATGCACGCGCCTGGAGCGCGGCGCAGCTGGACCTGCGCCTGGAGTCGGCCGCACGGCTGGCGGACATCGATCCCCGCACATCGCTGCGTGAGTACAACAACCACGCATCGACCCGCTTTCAGGATATCGAGTCGCTCTTGCACACGGTGGCAGATCGGATCGCCAGCCACGGCCAGCACTGAGCTCGCGGCGGCGGCTTCGCCGTGCGTAGCAGGCCGTGATCAGCGGTTGACCGGCAAGTCGAGCGAACCACGGTCAACGACGCGGCCACCCTTGATCACCAGCTCGATCTCCTGGGTGTTGGCAATATCGGCAAGCGGGTCGGCCCGCAGCAAGAGCAGGTCAGCGAGCTTGCCCTCCTCGATCGAGCCCAGCTCGCGCTCCTTGCCGAGGAAGATGGCGGCGTTGAGAGTGCCGATCCGGATAGCATCGAGCGCCGGAATGCCGCCCTCGACCATGAGCTCCAGCTCGCGGTGCGACTGCGGTCCGGCGGATTGGTCGGAACCCAGGACGATCACGCCGCCGGCGGCGTTGATTAGCCGCAGGTTCTCCTGCGCCACCGGCGTCATGACCTTCATCCAGGTCGTCCAGGCGCGTGCGGCGTACCGGTCGCGCACTTCGGTGCGCAGCAATTCGATCATCTCGGGCGCATAGACAGCCTGGTAAAGGGGCCTGTCCAGGAACTCGGGGTGCTCCACGAGGCGGGAGTAGCCCTCCCCGATGGTCAGGGTCGAGACCATGGGTACGCGTTTGGAGGCCATCAGGCGGACGAACCCCTCGCTGATCGGTCCCTGGATCACCGGGTGGGCGAGGGTGTCGATCCCCGCTGCGATCGCCTGTCGAGCTCGGTACTCGTGGGAGGTGTGCACGGTGGTGCGGATCCCGTGCTCGTTGAGATAGCGGCCTACCCTGGCCATCAACTCGACTGGCAACAGCGGAATCAGCGGCCGCGTTCCCCAGCCGTGCTCGTCGAAGGTGAGCTTGACCATATCGGGGTGCAAGGCGATATGCGCATCGAGCGCCGCGCGCGCCTGCGGCCAGCTCTCCACCAGTGTCATGCCGGCTCCGGCACCGTGGCCGCCAGGCACGGTGACCAGCGGTCCGGTGGCGAAGATGCGTGGGCTCACGATCGAACCCTCACGCTCGCGGGCCCGCAGCGAGAGGATGAACTCGCCGTTGTTGCCGGCGTCGAAGATGCTCGTGATGCCGCTGTACAGAAAACCATGCAGGGCCTGGATCCCGGCCGTCTCGTCAGGCCCGTCGCGCCCCCGGCCGCCACGCAGATGCACGTGCATGTCCATGAGCCCGGGAATCAAGTACTTGCCGGTTCCGTCGATGCGAAGCGCGTTCCCGTGACCTTCGATCGACCCCTGCACGACGCGTTCGATCCTCTCGCCCTGGATCCAAACCGACGCGTCATGAATCGGAGCCGCTGCGGTGCCATCGATCAGCGTCACATGCTCGATGATCAGACCGGCAGGGGTTTCGGCGCCCTGTCCGCACGCCGGGCTCGCCTGCGCCGCGGACGGAGGCTGCACGGCAGACAACGCTCCGAGCATGATCGCCGTAGCGGTCAACGCGGACAGGGGACGGGAACGAGAGCCTCGGTGCATGGGTCTTCCTTGCTAGGTGCCGCTCAGGAGATCTGGATCGGGCGCCGGGCGGAGAGCTGGGCGTAGAAGTCGTTGCCCTTGTCGTCGATGACGATGAAGGCCGGGAAGTCCTCGACCTTGATGCGCCAGATCGCCTCCATGCCGAGATCCTCGTACTCGAGCACCTCCACACGCTTGATGCAATCCGCCAGTCGGGCAGCCGGGCCGCCGATCGAGCCCAAGTAGAACCCCCCGTACTGGGCGCAGGCCTGGCGCACGGCGTCGGAACGATGGCCTTTGGCCAACATCACCAGGCTGCCCCCGAGCGACTGGAATAGCTCGACGTAGGGATCCATGCGCCCAGCAGTCGTCGGTCCGAATGAGCCCGAGATGTAGCCTTCCGGGGTCTTGGCCGGACCTGCGTAATAGACCGGATGGTCCTTGAGGCACTCCGGTAGCCCTTCGCCGCGATCCACCCTTTCCTTCAGGCGCGCGTGGGCGAGATCGCGTGCCACCACCAGCGAGCCGGTCAAGGACAGGCGCGTTGCGACCGGGTGCCGTGACAGCTGCTCGCGGATCTCGCGCATCGGACGGTTGAGATCGATCTGTACCACCTCGCCCCCGAGCTGATCGTGCGTCACCTCGGGAAGGTACCGGGCTGGATCGGTCTCGAGTTGCTCGAGAAACACCCCCTCGGCGGTGATCTTGGCGAGCGCCTGGCGGTCGGCCGAGCAGGATACTCCGAGCCCGATCGGGCACGAGGCACCGTGACGCGGCAGCCGGATCACCCGCACGTCGTGGGCGAAGTACTTGCCGCCGAACTGCGCCCCGACTCCGATGTTCTGGCACAGCTCGAAGACCTGCGCCTCGAGCTCGGTGTCGCGGAATGCGCGTCCTCCCTCGTTGCCCTCACGCGGCAGCTCATCCAGGTAGTGGGTCGAGGCCAGTTTGACGGTCTTGAGGGTCATTTCCGCCGAGGTGCCGCCGATCACCAGCACCAGGTGGTAGGGCGGACAGGCCGAGGTACCCATCGAGATCAGCTTGTCCTCGATGAACGGCAGCAAGGTGGCGGGATTGAGCAGCGCTCTGGTCTCCTGATACAGGAAGGTCTTGTTGGCCGACCCGCCACCTTTGGCGATGAACAGGAACCGGTACTCGTCTCCCGAGACCGCGTGCAGATCGATCTGAGCCGGCAGATTGGTCCCGGTGTTTTTCTCCGTGTACATGTCCAGCGGGGCGAGCTGGGAGTAGCGCAGGGCATAGTCACGGTAGGCCTCGTAAATCCCCTCCGAGAGCGCCTCGCTATCGTCGGCGAACGTGAACACGTTCTCGCCCTTGGATCCCAGAACGATCGCAGTGCCGGTGTCCTGGCATCCCGGTAACACCCCGCCCGAGGCGATCACCGCGTTGCACAACAGCTCGTAGGCGACGTAGCGATCGTTGTCGGAGGCCTCGGGATCGTCGAAGATCTTGCGAAGCTGCTCCAGGTGCTCCGACCGCAGCAGGTACTCGATGTCGTGGATCGCCTCGCGCGCCAGGAGCCTGAGGGCCTCGGGCTCGATCTTGAGCACCGTCCGACCCTCGAATCGGGTGGTCGAGACATGCTCGGAGGTGAGTTGCCGGTACGAGGTCGTGTCGTCACCGAGCTCGAACATCTTCTGGTACCGAAAACCGCTCATGGCACCCGTCCCTTCGTTGGTCGACTGCCTTCAAGATAGCGGAAAAACGACCCGCCGAACGCCGCGCACGTGAGTGAAGGCGTAGTGCATGAGCTTGCTGCCTTTAGTTGGCAGCCCGTGGCAGAAGTGGTGTGGGTCGCGTTGTCAATATGTCACTGGCAGGTCAGTCTGTGCAAAACCGAACTGACTCAGATTATCCACAGTCACCACAGCATATCGGAGAGCACCTCAAGAAACGCCGGCTCGATCTTGGCCTTCTGCAGCGAGAAGTAGCCGAGCAGATGGGCATATCAGCGTGGACGGTTCTCAACTGGGAGCTAAGAGAGACAAGACCTGGCCTCCGGGTATGGCCCCCAGTGTTATCAGCTTCCTGGGCCACGACCCAATGCCAGATCCCACGAATCCGAGCGTCGCGTCCTTAACTTGACAGTACCGCCGCGATAACTCGCAAAGGAACAAGGGAGGGAGAGATTCCATGGAACATCTGGATGTCGACAAGCTGCGGGAGGAGTTCAACCGCGCCAGCACGTCAGTCAGGGTCGTCTCCGTCTTCTCACCCACCTGACCGGTGTGCCAGTACGGACAAGGTGTTGTCCGAAGACTCTTCGAGGAATTCGGCGCCGACAATCTGAAAGGTTTTGCTGTCTGGCTCCCGATGATGCGAAACGACAGCGTTGAGCGGGCCCGCGCGGAGGCGGCACCCTTCGAAGGCCTGCAGGTGGTCCACGCCTGGGACCCGAAGCGTAAGCTTGGTCATTTGTTCACCAAGACACTGAAACTTCGTTCCACGGTGTGGGATTTCTATTTTCTCTATGCATCAGGAGTGCGGTGGGAGGGAAACGAGCCGCCCCGACCGACTTTCTGGATGCATCAACTTCCCTCGGCGTCCGGAGCGGATCGGGACCTTGTCCTGTACCCCACGAGATTCTCGCGGGAGCTGCTCGCGCTACTTGGTGACGGAGTCGAGCCAAGCCATACGAGCCGTGACGACCTGGGCCTTGATCTCCATTGGGACGGTCTACTGAACCTGACCAGCGAAAGAGCTGAGTACACTCTCCGAGATGTACGCAATGCCTTCGAGGACTCGAAGACCGAGAGGCGGCGGATATGAGACCGGGACATGGAATACCGCATCGGTGAAGCTGCTCGGACCGTGGGGCTGAGTGTGGAGGGGCTGCGTTTCTATGAACGCCGTGGATTAGTCCGTCCGGCGCGGCGAACAATCTCCGGCTATCGGCTGTATGGCCAGCGCCAGGTCGATTCGCTGCGATTCATCCGCGCCGCTCAGGAGATGGGTTTCTCGCTACGTGAGATCCGGGACCTGCTCACGCTTCGTGACGGCACCGGCGCGGACGAGAGTTGTCGTTCGATGCGCGGCCGGCTGAACCACAAGTTGGACACGGTCCGACGCCGCCTCGAGCTCTTGCGCGAGTTCGAGCGCGACCTTGTCGCCTGCATCGAGCGCTGCGATGCGCAGATCGACACCGGCGATGCCGCTTGCTGCCCTGTCCTCGAGGACTTGGGCTCGAAGCTGACAATGGCGTCCCGGCCCAGCGATTAGGCCGGACGGGCAGAACCAGACCTCCTCCTCAAGTTCGCCGACAAGCTCTTTGGTGGTTTCGCGCAGGCTAGGTTGACTCCGCACCTATAGCTGTCGTCGGCGCAGTCTGTGGCCGGCCAGGGAACCGACGCGATACTTACATCGGTATCGATTGCATGAGCGCGGCGGTCCACGACGGAAACAGCTTCAGCAGCAAGGCGGCGATCACCACGACGGTCGCAATGCCGAGGAGCACCTGGTTGAGTCGTCGACCGACGAACTGGCAGGCTTCGGTCTCGCAGCGCCGCTTGCGCCGGAAGTAGATCCACCAGGCGCCGGCGAGGCCGAAGACGCCGAGCGGCAGGGTGATCCACTCGTACTGCATCATCGTCATCATGAGGCCAGCGCCGGCAACGCCCGCGAACATCAGTGCGAGAGGCAGGATGCAGCATGTCGCGGCCAGAAGCGCCGCGATTAACCCGGTTGCCCCGGACGCCCGCATGGCAGACGAGGCCCGCGGTATCGATGGTCGTGTGTTCATCTTCAAGTCCTCAGCGAAAGTGGCTCTGGAGGCGTGAAGGGAGGTCTACTCGTCGTCGCTGTTGGCTTCGATCAGCGAGGCGCCGAACCCGGTTGCAACGATCGCCTCGACCATCTGCTCCGGCGTGACCTGATCCGCGACATACCTGACCTGGGCGAGTTTGGCGTCGTACGACACCTCGGCCTCCACGACACCCTCGATCCCCGTCAATTCCTGGCGCACGGCCAGGGCGCAGGCGCCTCACGTCATGCCTTCGATGCGCAGGCTCACCAACTGGGTATTCGCGACCTGCTCGGCTGACGCTGGCTCCCGCTCCGCAGCACCGCCACATCCTACTCCCAGCGCCGCGCCAGCGACGATCCCGAGCGCTAGCGCACCTCTCAACCACCCGTTTGTCACGTTACAATCTCCGCGAGCCCGTCGCGGATCATCGCGACGGCCTTGTTGACCTCGCCGAGACAACAACGCCCGGCTGGATTACGTACCTCGCAGGCGCAGTTACCCGCTTTGATCTCCGCGGTGATCCGCTGTGGCACGGTAGTTTCGCCGTTGGCCCGCAGCTCCTGCTCGATCTCACCGCGCGAGTGCATGAAGCAGTAGCACACGAGCCCCTCGGCGCCCGGGGTCTTGAACCCGGGCACGACGTGCATATCGCCGATGCTGAACAGGGCGCCCTGGCCGCCGTGATAGACGGTCTCGCACTCCGCTTGCCGGCACAGCCAGAAGTTCTGCTTCGGCGCCAGATGGCCTCGGGTCATCGCCGCGACGGTCTGCGGGTCGACGGTCGGACCGTCGCTGCCGCACGTCGGACACACCTGAGGCTTGGCCGCCGACTCCGCTACTGCGCACTGATCCTCGGTGTCCGAGGTTGGGCAACAGGATTCGCTCATCCACTACCTCCGATATACGGCGAAAGCAAGCAACGCCCCAGCGACGATCAGGCCCGCGAAAATTGGTGTTCCGCGGCCGAACAGCACCGAAAAGCCGACCACCCCGACTCCTCCGGCCGTCCACGCGGCCCGCGCGTGACCCTGCCAGGACGCGACCCGTGTCAGGGCTGCGATGAAGAACCCCAAGAGGGGCATCAACGTGAGTGTCGTGATGTCGAGCCCTCTGGGTCGATCGTAGACCCTGTACGTTAGTGTAGAGTCAAGCCCTGATTAAATCAGCTTGAGGCATGAGCTTGCCGCCTTTGGCTAGCCCATGTTCTGGCCGCGGCGAATCACCAGCAGGGTCTCGTCGTCACACTGATCCCGGCCACCGCGGAATGCCGCCACGGCCGACAAGGCCGCCGCGGCGAGGCCCGGTGCATCGAGCGAAGTCCATCGCGCCGCCGCCTCGCGTAGACCCTCGACTCCCAGCTCGTTGCCACGTGAGTCGGTGCTCTCGATGAGGCCGTCGGTGTAGAGCAGAAGCGATTCGCTGGGCATCATGTGCAACCTCCGCGTCGCGTATTGCGAGCGAGCAAACAGGCCCGCGGGCAGACCGGTAGCGTCGATCGTCTCCACCCCGGCCACGCCGACGAGCAGCGGCGGAACGTGACCGGCATTGACGAGCTCCACCTCACCGTCCGGCCGGGCGACACCGGCGACGAGCGTCACATAACGGCGCGAATCGGTCCGTTTCACCAGCTCGGAATTGATCCGCGTCATCAGGGCATCGAGCGGCAGCCCCGAGCCCAACAGGCTGCGGTAGGTCGCCCCGAGGTGGGCCATGAGCAGAGCCGCAGACACTCCCTTGCCCGAAACATCGCCGAGCAGGAAGTGCAGGGATCCGCTCTGGTCGCAGACGATGTCGACGACGTCGCCGCTCACGGGCCCGGCTGGCAGATATCGGTAGTGGCTGCGCCACCCCGGCACGCCGAGATCCTGCGAGGGGAGAAGACCTGCCTGGACGCTCCAGGCGAGCTCCAGGTCCCGCTCCAGGGCTAGCGTGGGATTTTCGCCAGGCCGGTGAAACGGGGCCATGAACACGCCAAATTTCATTCGCTTTGGGGCTGCCATAATTATCTCCTCAGTTACTCGATCTGGAGGGCTGTCGGAGAGGCGATCCTGTCATTCCCAGGGCCACGTCTACTCTCGGTAAAGTGAAGGCACTCTGTGTTGGCCCATTCTAACACGGGGCAGTTGTTTCATCCAATGAAACCTGCCATTAGCTGAGGAGCTGG
>JACZXM010000109.1 GCA_022571615.1 Acidobacteriota bacterium
GCGGCACACCGCGCGAGGTGGTGATGCCGTGTGCCATCCACAGCTTGTAGGTGTACTCGGCCTCGGGTGCCTTGCCGGCGCCACCGGTGTGGGCGTGCAGGTCGATGAACCCGGGCAGCACGTACATACCGTGCGCATCGACCTCGTGGTCGGCGTTCTGCGGGCGGCGGCGTTCGTTGATCGGCACCCCGGGCGAGCCGACGCCGCGCACCTCGGCGATCCGATTGCCCTCGATGACGATGTCCACCGGCCCGACCGGAGGCGCCCCGGTGCCATCGATGAGCGTTGCACCGCGGATGATCAGCCGGTCGAAGGGCCCATCGCCCTCGTCGGGGCGCCGGTCGGGGGCCGCAATCATGCCGCCGAACTCGTCCTGCAGGGCGAAGGTCGGGCGGTCGGGGCTGGCTACGATCGACAGCGCTAGCGTAAGGACGGACAGGCGGACAAGCTCGTTGCGGCGCATGAAATCTCCACGGGCAGTAGTGTCGTGTCGCGAGGAAACGCTGCTAACTGTATCGACGGTGCGAGGGGCTGACAACGCGGAGAGCCTGATGATGAACCTCCTCGAGGTTGGCAAATGACGGGTGATGGCGCGCCAGGCAAGGTTCTCCATCTGCTGTCGCAGCGGCCGGGGCTGACGGGAAGCGGCGTGACGCTGGATCGGCTGGTGCACCATGCGGCCGCGGCGGGCTGGCGGCAACGGGTGATCGTCGGAGTGCCGGCCGATGCGCCCGAGGTTTCCGTTGGGGGGTTGCCTGCCGAACACGTACGTCCACTTCGCTTCGAAACCGACGAGTTGCCATTTCCTGTACCCGGAATGAGCGACGTGATGCCCTATCCCAGCACCGTTTTTTCCTCGATGTCCGAGCGACGCTGGGAGCAGTATCGATCCGCATGGCGGCGGCACCTGGAGCGAACCCGAGGGAGATTCCAGCCCGCCGTGATCCATACCCATCATGTGTGGGTGCTGAGCGCACTGGTCAAGGACGTGTTCCCGCGCACACCCGTGGTCACCCATTGCCACGCTACCGGCCTTCGTCAAATGCGGCTGTGCCCGGAAGCAACCGAGTCGGTCCGCACTGGCGTCGCGCGCAACGAGGTGTTTCTGGCGTTGCACCAAGGAATGGTGGCGCAGTTGCGCGACGAGTTGGGGGTCGAGGAGCGGCGGATCCACGTGGTCGGGGCAGGGTTCCGTGGCGACCTGTTCCACCGCGGACAGGGATCGGCAAGGACACGGGCCGACATCGCCTACGTGGGTAAGATCGCCGCCGCCAAGGGCCTGGATTCGCTGCTCGATGCCCTGGAGCGACTCTGGCTCCGGCTGCCTGAGGTCCGCCTGCACGTGGCCGGCGCCGGTTCGGGAGCCGAAGC
The DNA here is from genome assembly GCA_022571615.1 of Acidobacteriota bacterium. Classification (GTDB taxonomy): domain Bacteria; phylum Acidobacteriota; class UBA890; order UBA890; family WLXD01; genus JACZXM01. The sequence continues at coordinate 1,372 of JACZXM010000109.1, forward strand.
GCAGGCGCTCTCCAGGCGAATGGAAGCCCTGGGAGCGAGGGTGATTCGGCACGGTCAGCTCGACCAGCGGCAACTGGCGCCCCTCCTTCGCCGCTGTGGTGTCTTCGTCCTGCCGTCGTTCTACGAAGGACTGGCGCTGGTCTTGGTGGAGGCCGTGGCCTGTGGTTGCCGCATCGTTGCCACCGATCTGCCCGCGGTGCGCGAGCAGATCGCTCCCCGGCTCGGCGATGCCATCGAGCTCGTTGCTTTGCCGGGGATGAGTGCTGTCGATACCCCGTTGCGGCAGGATCTGCCGCCCTTCGCCGAGCGCCTGGAGGCGGCCCTGGCTCGGGCGCTGCGGCGGGACGACCCGGTGGCAGCGGTGAAGCTCGATGAGTTCACCTGGCAGGCGGTCTTTCGCCGCGTCGAGCGGGTCTGGCGGGGCATGATCTGAGCATGTTCCGGCCGGGCCACAGCCGGCTCTGGCGGGTTGGAACGCAACGGCAGAATGGCCAGAGGCCGGCCCGCAAGGCGGTATGCTTGCCGCGTGAATGACGTTCGCTATGTCTGGGGAAGGTGGTCGCCGGCGCGGCTGATCGTCGTGTCGTTCGCTTCGACGATCGCGGTCGGCACGCTGCTGCTTCGTACACCGGTCGCCAGCAGCGGGCCTGCTCTGGGGTGGTTGGAGGCGTTTTTCACGGCGACCTCGGCCACTTGCGTCACCGGGCTGATCGTGGTCGATACGGGTCGCGACCTGTCGATGTTCGGACAGGTCGTGGTGCTGGCTCTCATCCAGCTCGGCGGGCTCGGGATCATGTCGTTTTCGACCCTCGGCTTGATCGCGATGGGCAAGCGTCTGCGGCTGCACCACCGGATGGTAGTGGCCAGCACGCTCGGCACGCCCGGTGGCCTGACCATCGGCAGCTTGCTGAGACACGTCATCGGAATATCGCTGGCGTTCGAGCTCATCGGGGCGCTGTTGCTTGCCTGGCGCTGGCCCGCCGAGACCGTTGGCGAGGCTCTGGCCGCGGGCCTCTTTCATTCGATCTCGGCCTTCAACAACGCCGGTTTCTCGACCCGGGCGGACAGCCTGATCGGCTTCCAGGGTGACGGTGTGGTCAACTCGGTGGTCATGGTGCTGATCGTTTGCGGCGGGTTGGGGTTCCCGGTGCTGGCCGAGATCAGCGCCTGGGCTCGGGGCAGCGACAAGGCACGCTCGTTCACCCTCCACACCAAGGTGGCGTTGTCGGTGTCGGCGGCATTGATCGGTGGCGGCGCACTGTTGATCTTTTTGCTCGAGGCGCGCGGTACGCTGGCACATCTCGCGCTGCCGCAGCAGTTGATGGCATCTCTGTTTCAGGCGGTCACTTCGCGGACGGCGGGATTCAACACCCTGCCGGTGGGCTCGCTGCACGCCGCGACGTTGTTTGTGGTCTTGCTGCTGATGTTCGTCGGCGGCTCGCCGGGTTCCACGGCGGGCGGGGTCAAGACGACCTCTGTGGGAGTTCTGCTGGCGTTCGTACGGGCGCGGGCGCGTGGCCGGGAATCGGTGGACATGTTCCGGCGATCGGTCTCGCCCGAGGACGTGCGGCGGGCGGTGGCGGTGGTGGCGGCGGCGGTGGCGCTGCTGATTCTTGCCATCTTCGGGTTGCTGGTCACCGAGCACGTTCGCGGCCCGGCGGAGCTCGCGGGGTCGATGGCCGACGAATCGGCGCTAGCCCACGAGGTCGTGTTCGAGGCGGTCTCGGCGCTCGGCACCGTCGGACTGAGCACCGGCCTGACCCGGTCGCTCACGTCGCCCGGGCGACTTATCATCATCCTGCTCATGTTCGTCGGCCGCATCGGACCGCTGACCATAGCCATGGCGTTGGGGAAGATCCACTCCCCAGGAACGTATCGATACCCCCAGGGCCGGGTAATTCCGGGTTAGGACAATAACGTGGACCACTTCACCGTCATCGGGCTGGGGAACTTCGGTGGCACGCTTGCCGTGGAGCTACATCAACTCGGCAAGGAGGTCGTCGCGATCGAGCTGAACGAGGAGCGCGCGCAGCGGTTCCGTGACCTATTGCCGCATGTCGTGATCGCCGATGCGACCGACGCCGATACCTTGCGCGCACTGGAGATCGGCAACACCGATTGCGCCATCATCAGCCTAGGGCGCAAGCTCGAGGCGAGTGTTCTGGCGACCTTGCACTGTGCCGAGCTCGGGATCGGGTGTATCTACGCCAAGGTGACCACAGAGACCCACGCGCGGTTGCTCGAGAAAGTCGGTGCGACGCGAGCCGTCTTCCCCGAGCGCGAGATCGCCCAGCGCCTGGCGCACAAGCTCAGTGCCCCGAACCTGATCGACTTCTTGCCGATCGCCAAGGGCTACTCGGTCGAGCAGATCCGAACGCCGAGCTCACTGGTCGGTCTGACGCTCGAGGAGGCGGGGCTGCCCGGTCGCTTCCGGGTACAAGTAATCGCGATCCGCGAGTCGGAGGATCCAGACAGCGCGCTACGCATGCCCTCTCGCCACACGGTGCTCGAGGACGACGACCAGCTGGTGCTGCTGGGCAAGAATGAGGACCTGGCCGCGGTACAGGAGCTGGAATGAGTTTCTTGGCTGATGACAACTCGGTGACAACTCCTCAGCCCGCGCTCGGTACCGTTGGACCGAGTTCGAACCCAGGAGTTCTTCACCGTTGTCGTCCGTACTGGTCCTGCTGGTCAACCTCGGTACTCCGGACAGTCCGGAGCCGGATTCGGTCCGAGCCTTTCTCAGCGAGTTCCTGACCGACCCGCTGGTTGTCGACCTTCCGGGCTGGCTCTGGCGACCGATCCTCCACGGCATGGTGCTCCGGTCGCGGCCTGCCAAGGTGGCGCGGCTATATGAATCGATCTGGTACCGGCAGCCGTGTGGAGACGTATGTCCTGGCGCTGGATGCTCTCCACTGAGCTGCGGCACGCGACGCGTCGCGGCGGCGCTGCGGCAGGAGCTCGGCAGTGGGTTCCGTGTCGACTGGGCCTATCGCTACGGCCAACGCTCCATCCGTAGAGCCCTCTCACAGGTCGCGGTGCAGGAGGCAGATCGGATTTTCGTGGTGCCGCTGTTTCCGCAGCGAACCTGTTCCACCTCCGGCTCGATCATCGAGGAGACTCGGTGTGTAGCTGCGGCGTTCGGGCTTGCCGACCGCGTGCAGATCGTCCAGATCCCTCCCGACGAGCCGGGTTACGTCAAGGCCCTTGCCGGTCGCTGCCGTACCGCCCTGGAGCGGTTGCCCGAACCGCCCGGGCATCTCCTCATCTCGTTCCACGGAATCCCCCGACGATACGACCGACGAGAGGGAGGGCGCTATAGCGACGACTGTCTTCGTACGGCGTTGGGTCTCGTCGAGGAGCTCGATTGGGATCCGCCGACAGCGACCCTCTGCTACCAGTCGAAGTTTGGCCCCGAGCCCTGGCTGACACCGGCCACCGCCGACCGAATACAGGAGCTCGCCGTGCAGGGGATACGGCAGCTCGCGGTGGTGACTCCCGGGTTCCTGACCGAGGGGCTCGAGACGCTCGAGGAAATCGGCCAGCGGGGACAGGAGACGTTTGTGCAAAGCGGTGGTGACAGGCTCGTGTGCCTGCCGGCGGTAGAGGACGACGCGAGCTTCGTGCGGGGTCTGTCGCGGCTGATCCACGAGAGGCTCGAAACGGAGGGCGTCGGGCGTAGTGCGGAGCGAGAACGCGCGCCCACGGCGAGTCGATCCTTGGAGCGGGCACCATGAACCGAGTCGGCGTCGTGGGGATCGATTGGCGCACTCGAGGACCGGAGGGTCTGGCTGACTACACGATTCCGGCGGATCAACGCGCCGTCCGCGTCCCCGGCCTACAGCGCGAGGTGGGAGCCCGTGAGCTCGTCTACCTGGCGACCTGCAACCGAGTCGAAGTGATCTTCGTCGTCCAGCAGGGCGTTTCGGTGGCCGCGTATCGTCCTCGGATATTCCGCGCCCTTCGCGGGCGAGAACCGGCCTCGAGAGAAGCCGAGTGCGAGTTGCGCGCATGGCGTGGAGAGGGGGCCGCTGAACATCTCTTTCTCATGGCCGCGGGCCTCCAGTCGGCGATGCTCGGCGAACGGGAGATCGTCGGGCAGATGCGCGAAGCCCTCCAGCTTGCCCAGGAGGTCGGCACCAGCGGTGCAATCCTCGAGTGGCTCTTCAGCGAGGCGTGGAAGGTCGGTCGGAAGGTGCATCGCGTTACCTCCCTGGGAGAAGGGAAGGTGTCGGTCGCGGAGCTGGCCCTTGATCACGTCCGCGAACGGCTCGAGCAAAAGCCCGGGCCCGTCGCCCTCGTAGGGGTCTCACCCATGACGCTGCACTGCGCTCGGACCCTGGTAGAGGAGGGGGTTTCCGTCTTTCTCTTCAACCGGACTCTCGAGCGTGCCCGCCAGACGGCTGCCACGCTGGGAGTGCAGGGGCGTGGGCTGGAAGAGCTGCGGCAAGGTCTGGATTTCGATCTGGCGGCCGTGGTGCTTGCCACCGCCGCACCGGGGCCGGTGTTGCGCCGAGCCGACCTGGAGAGGCTCGCCGCCACCAGAGATGGCTGGCCCCCGCTCATCGTGGACCTGGCTACACCCCCCGACGTGGATCCGGACGACGCCCGCGCTGTCGGCCTGGAGCGAGTCGGAATGGAGGAGTTCCTGGAAATAGCGGAGGACCACCGGCAAAGCCGAACTGCAGAGAGCCGCGCAGCTCGCCAGATCGTTGATCGGGCGCTGGTCGATCTCGACACCAAGCTGGTCGGGCAGGTACTGGCGCCCATGCTCGCGTCCTTGCAGCGCCGCTATCGGGCCATCGCCGAGCGCGGAGTCGATCGGTTGCTGCGAAAGGATCTCAAGGATGTCGACGATCACACAGAGGAGACCATCCGCCGATGGGCTCAGATCCTGGCCCGGCGCTTCGCACACATTCCAACGACAGGTCTGCGCGCAGTGACGAAGGACTATGGGTTCGAGGTTCTGGAGAGCTTCTTTGCCGAGGCCGACGAGGCGCTCGCCCTGGAATTGCGGCGCATTCGAGAGGACGAGAGCCGGGCCTTGCCATCCGGCGTGAGGATCGACACGCTGCCCTCTTCGGAGGAGGTGATCCGATGAAAATCCGAATCGGAACGCGTGGCTCACGGCTTGCCCTCGCACAGACAAGATCCATCGCCGAGAGGCTGCGGCTGAACGGACACGAAGTGAGCGAGGTCGTCATCGAGACTCGGGGCGACAGAGACCAGGAAGCCTCCTTCCCGGAGTTCGGAGGATCCGGGGTGTTCGTGCACGAGATCGAGCGCGCGCTGCTACAACAGCAGATCGATCTCGCCGTCCATAGCTACAAGGACCTTCCTGCAACCGGACCTGCTGATCTCACCATTGGGGCCATCCCGGAACGCCTCGACGCGGCGGATTGCCTGCTGGTTCGGGAGGAGGTGGTCGATCTCGACGACGTTCGCCTGCCGGTGCGACGCCGGGCGAGGATCGGCACCGGCTCGGCCCGACGCACGGCGCTACTGCACTGGGCCCGCAGCGACCTGGAGATTCTTCCCCTGCGGGGCAACGTCGATACGCGCGTCGGGAAGCTGATGGCGGGAGACTACGACGCCATTGTTGTCGCCGCGGCAGGCCTCGACCGAATCGAAGCGGCGGGCGGGCTCCAACAACACCACAAGGGCAAAGTTCGCCGATGCCGTCTGGACCCGAGCTGGTTCGTCCCGGCGCCGGCGCAGGGGGTTCTGGCGCTTCAGATTCGCCGCGCCGACGCCGAACTGGCGGCGGCGGTGAAGGTGCTGCACCGCGAGCAGATCGCCCGACCGGTGTCGTGCGAGCGACAGCTCCTGGTGCGGGTTGAAGGGAACTGCCAGTTGCCGTTTGGAGCCTGGTGCGAGGTCCTGCCCGGCGGCCGCCTGGCACTCGTGCACCGAACACTCTCCTCCAACAAGTATTTCCTTTTGCTGCTCGTGGCACTTGTTGCCTACTTCTACTGGTTTGGGATGCGCCCCATTGAGTCTGTGCAAAGCTGCCACATTGCGGCACGGAATGCTGCAAAGGCCGTGCTGCAGCAGCGAATCAGCATGAACCCAAACAATGTGCAACTCCAACAGGCAGCGAAGGCAGGGATGCTCGTGGATGAGGACTACAATGCTGCCTACCGCAGCTGCATGCGATCGAAGGGATATAGTTAATGGAAAATTCCGAGCACCACTTTCTAATTTTCAATTTTCATATATGTAAAGAAGCGCCCTTCCGAGCGCTTCTTTTCTCTACCTTAAGCTACATTATCTCGCCGTTGTTTCCCAATTAAACTCGATATAGCTTATTTCTGCAAATCCTCTGTCATTGGTATCTGTAGGATCGAGTGCGGCAAGCTGGATGAAAATGGTGATACCACTTCCCGCTGTATATGTCCCTGCAGATTCCGGTCCTGTGATATCTGCCCTTGCGAAGCCGTAGTTTGCACCACTTCCCGAGAGCCCTGTTCCTCCTGTCAGATCTATCTGTACATCAGCTGTGTCGTAGAAGTGCACATTAATAAAGTTCGCACCGATACCCGTCCCAACCTCCGCTCCACTTCCTGTGCGGTAACCCAGTGTTATAGGAGAAATCGGATCCCATCGGAGGAAGGTTTCGGGGATCATCACGCGGGTCGAGATCCAGTAATCTTGCATAGTCGTCTGGGTAGACTCCCAATGGTAGTAGTTGTCGTAGACGCTATTGCCGATTGAGTGCGTTCCAGAGGCAGAGAGCTGTCCCACAAACGTTGTTCCACTCGAGAAGTAGATCGCTCCCGGATACTCCGGATAAAGCGTGATGCTGTGTCCACTGGAACTACCGTCGCTCCCTGAGAG
>JACZXM010000110.1 GCA_022571615.1 Acidobacteriota bacterium
CGAACCCAGAGCGAGTTCGGAGAGGTCTACGATTCGGTAGCCGATGTCGTTAGTTTTGGCGCAGCGCCGGCGGTTCTGGCGCTGTCGTGGGGGCTTTGGGACCTGGGCCGCATCGGCTGGATCGCGAGCTTCTTCTACCTGACCTGCGCCGCGATTCGACTCGCTCGTTTCAGCGTCCAGGCGGGAACTAGCGACCATCGCTTTTTCGTCGGCTTGCCCAGTCCTGCCTCCGCAGGGTTGCTTGCCTCGCTCGCGTTGTATTGGCCTGACAGGCCGGGTTCGCTGCTCTCGGCGCGGCTACTGCTCGGGGTCGTGTTGCTGGCCTCCGCCCTGATGGTGTCCAAGGTGCGCTATCGCTCGTTCAAAAATTTCGACCTCCGGCAGCGGCAGCCCTACACGGTGATCGTCCTGCTGGCGATGTTCATCGCACTGGTGGCCCTGGATCCGGAGCACGTGCTGCTGCTGCTGTCGGTCGGGTACGCGCTGTCGGGCCCCGCCGAACGCGTGGCAACGCGCCTGTGGCGCCGTGGCGCCCGGCGCACCAAGGCCGACTCGCACTCGTGAGCAATCACCGTCTACGGGTGGCGTTGGTCGGCGCCGATTGCGTGCTCGGCGCCGGGATCAAGACGCGGCTCGAGGCGGCCGGATATCCGCGCGAGGCGATCGAGACCCTCGACACCCAGGAACAGATTGGCCTGGTGACCGAATACCCTGAGAAAGCCCGCGGCGTACTCGAGGCGGCCGAGGACTCCGTTCGCGCTCAGGCGCTGGTATGTTTCTGTGGCGAGCCGGCAATCGCCGAGCAGTTCGCTCCTTTGGTTCGCGACTCCGGTGGCGTCGCCATCGATTGCACCGGCGCCTGGATGACATCTCCCGACGCCCGTCGGGCCACCCTGGACAATGCTGCCGAAACAATGAGCGCTCCCGGCATCGTGGCCGTCTGCCACCCGGGGACGTTGCTGCTCGCTGCCCTTGGCCGGGCACTGGGGAAGGGCTTGGAGAGCGCTGCGGTCACGCTGCTATTACCCGCTTCCGAGACCGCAGCGGACGGCCCCGACGAACTGGCCCAGCAAGCCGGCGCGTTCCTGAGTTTTGAGGACAGTCCGGAGCGAGTCTTCGGCCGGCGTCTGGTGTTCGATGCCTATCCCGACACCGATCCGATCGACAGCGCCGATCTGCTTGCGGCGCAGTTACGGGAGCTAGGACTGCCGACGCCAGCACTGTGTACGTTGCGGGTGTCCGTTTTTCACGGCCTCGCGGCGAGCGTGCACCTGCCGATCGAAGCCGATCGGATCCGCTTCGATCTGGATCGAGCGGGATTGGCGCTGGGTGAGAGCACCGAAGACGGTCAGACGATCGATTCGCCGTCCCGATCGATCGCCAGCGCCGGTATTGCCGTCGCCAGCGTACGCGACGATCACCAAGGGGGCAGCTGGCTGTGGGCGGTTTTGGACAACCATCGCGCCACGGCCGAGGTTGCAATCGCCCTCATCGACGCCTGCCAACAGGCGTGAGCCGACACCGCAGCCTAGTACCTATCAAGCCATGGTAGAAGTGGCGTGGGGTGCGTAACGATTAGCGAACATCGTTGGCCAGCAATCGCCGCGCCAGGTCGCTGATATAGGCATCCTCCGACTGTACCAGCCGCTGGGCGGCTTCCCGGACCGCTTCGCCCTCGAGTGCCACCAGAGCCTCGGCCGCCATCCGCCGCAGCGACAAGTCGACCTCCGGATCCAGCGCTAGCGCCAGCAACGGTCCGACCGCCACCGGGTTTCCGAGTGTCGCCAGCACCTGCGCCAGGGCCCTACGAGTGCTCGAAGGCAGGGTAGTATCCGACATCCGCTCCAGGACCAGCGACGCGCCCTCGAACGCCTTGAGCTCGGCCAGTCCCTGCGCCCCGAGCACTATACTCTCCGGCTTCGAAGCCCGGAGTAGAGTATCGAAGGCAGCGCGGGCGGCGCCCGGATCGATCTGTATCAACGACATCATGGCGCCCCGTCGTACGCCGCGGGAGGAATCTGCCAGCCGCTCCGCCAAGCGCCGCACGTCCTCTTGCTGGCCGATCCGGCCGAGCGCGTCCACGGCCCATTCCCGAACCGTGGTGCTCTGGTGCTCGAGCGCTCGGCGCCAGACCGGCGCCGCGGCGAGCGACAGCACCTGGTCCTCGGCCATGCGGAAACGACTGGTGGCGGCACCGTAGTCCTGCGCTACGAGCTCATCGATGATTCGCTGCGTGATTCCGATCGCTGGGTCCTCCCGGCACGCCGCGCTTCCGAAGACGGCTCCGATCGCCAGCAGCAGTGTCGCGGTGTGCCGCATCAGAGCCCAACCGCGCGCTGCAACGAGTCGTCGACCAGAGCTTGTTCCAGCGCCACGATATCGGCCGACAACGGTCGGTCGCTCGAGAGCGGTGCCACACGCTCCCGGACCCAGTCAACGGCGGCTCTCAATCCCGGCGCCGGCAGTGCCGGACTACGAAACTCGTATGCCTCGCAGGCGCACATCAGCTCGATGGCTACCACACGGCGGCAGTTTTGCACTGCAAGCCGGGCCTTCCAAGCGCCCCAGGCCCCCATCGCGACGTGATCTTCCTGGTCGGCCGAAGTCGGAATGCTGTCGGTGCTCGAAGGCATCGCCAGCATCCGCGTTTCGTTCACCAGCGAGGCTGCGGCGGTCTGAGCGAGGAGGTATCCCGAACGCAGGCCGCCGTCTCGCACCAGAAACGCCGGCAGCCCGGAGAGACGAGGATTGAGCAACCGATTGATCCGACGCTCGGTGATCGAGGCCAGATCGGCCGACGCCATCGCCAGCCAGTCGAGCGCATAGGCAACCGGTTGTCCATGGAAATTGCCGCAGCTCAGCAGCCGCCCATCGTCCAGTACCAGAGGATTGTCGGTCACCGAGTTGAGCTCCGTTTGCAGCACACCGCGGGCGGTGTCGCACACATCGAGGGCCGCACCGTGAACCTGCGGCATGCAACGGAGCGAGTAGGCGTCCTGAATCCTCGAGGCCTCACTGTCGGCGAGCTCGCTGTCGCGCAGTAGTTGGCGCAGCTGGTCGGCACAGATGCGATGCCCGGGATGGGGTCGAAGCTCCGCCACCACCGGATCGAATGGGCCGGTCTTACCGAGCAACACCTCCAGGCTCAACGCGCCGGCGATCGTGGCAGCGCCACAGAGCCGTCGCAACTCGCCGCTGGCAAGCACACCGAGAGCCGTCATCACCTGCGTGCCGTTAACCAGCGCCAGACCCTCCTTGGCCCGCAAGACAAGGGGTTCGAGTCCAGCGTAGGCCAATGCCTCCTGCCCCGGCACCAGCTCACCCCCGGCCCAGGCCTCGCCCTCCCCGATCAGAACCAGGGCCAGGTGCGCCAGCGGCGACAGGTCGCCGGAGGCGCCGACCGAGCCCTGGCGCGGGATATACGGCAGCACGTCGGCCCGCAGCAATCCCAGCATCTGGTCTATGACCTCTGGGCGCACGCCCGAATAGCCGCGAGCCATGACGTTGGCGCGCATCAGCAGCAGCGCCCGCACGGCCTCGGGCGGAAGCGCCTCCCCGGTTCCCACGGCGTGCGAGCGCACCAGGTTAAGCTGCAGCTCGCGAACTTGCTCGGGCTCGATACGGACGTCGGCGAAATGGCCGAATCCCGTCGTCACCCCGTAGACGGACTCTCCGCTCTGGACGATGGCGTCGACTCGATCGCGAGCAGCCTGCACGGCCGACCGCGCCTGGCTCGTCATGCGCACCCGAACTCCGCCGGTGCGAGCCGTCCGCTCCACCCGATCGAGGGTCAGAGATGTGCCGTCAATCTCGAGCATCGCTCTCCACCTGATGCCATCACGGCGCCCTGCCGGCCACGCGCCATTGGCGCAATCGCAAGCTAGCAGGATACAGGAAACTCCGCCCCGGACCCCGCCGTGGTCTCGGCCTCCGATTGCTTGTTCGCCCCTGTGCCCCTTGCTACGATCGGCGGGTCTCGTTTTACTCTTCCGGTCCGGGCCGCATGCGCTAGCTGCGCGAACCGCGCCGGCCGTAGAGTGCTCAGGAGGACCTCCCGGATGCCCAACGTTGCTCTGGTCGGCACGCAGTGGGGCGATGAAGGAAAGGGCAAGATCGTCGATTGGCTGGCCGAACGTTTCGATATCGTGGCCCGATACCAGGGCGGCAACAACGCTGGCCACACGGTCATCTACGGGGACACCAAGCACGTCCTACATCTTGTGCCCTCGGGAATTCTCCGGCCCGACAAGATCTGCGTCATCGGCAACGGTGTGGTGGTCGATCCTGAGGCGCTGTTCGAGGAGATCGACGCGCTCGAGGCAAGGGGGATCACGACTCGCGACCGCCTCTGGGTCTCGGAACGGGCGCACCTGATCCTCCCGTACCATCACGGGATCGAACTCGGCAGCGAGGCACGACGCGGCGACGATCGCATCGGCACCACCAGCCGCGGCATCGGCCCCTGCTACCAGGACAAGATGGCGCGCTCGGGAATCCGCGCTATCGACTGCGCCGACCGTGGGGTGCTGAGTCGCATGATCGTGGCCAACCTTAACGTGGTCAACGATCTGCTCCATCACCTGTACGGGCGTGGGCCCTTCGATCCCGAGCAGATGATCGAGACCTACGTCGCCTATGGACAGCGTCTGCGGCCCTACCTGGCCGACACCTCGCTGCTGTTGAACCGCGCCATGGATGCGGGCCGAAGCGTGTTGTTCGAGGGCGCACAGGGAACGCACCTGGATATCGACCACAGCACCTACCCCTTTGTGACTTCCTCCAGTGCCACCGCCGGCGGTGTGTGCAGCGGCCTTGGCATCGGTCCCAGTCGGGTCGACGGCGTGATCGGCGTCACCAAGGCCTACACTACTCGCGTCGGCGCCGGCCCCATGCCCACGGAGCTGGACGACGAGGTCGGCGAGCAACTGCGCCGCGTCGGCCAGGAGTTCGGTGCCACCACCGGCCGCCCCCGGCGGTGCGGTTGGTTCGACGGAGTGGCGGCGCGCTACGCCGCCCGCGTCAACGGACTGGCGGCGCTGGCGGTCACCAAGCTCGATGTCCTCGACGGAATCGACCCCTTGCGACTATGCGTGGGCTATGAGATCGACGGCGTGCACGTCAAAGAAATGCCGTCCACCTTGCCTAATGGTGCGATCAGACCGCTGTACGAGGACCTGCCGGGGTGGAGCCGCCCGATCGCCGAGGTGCGCCGATGGGAAGATCTACCGCCCGAGGTGCATCGCTATCTCGAGCGCCTGGCCGAGATCAGCCATTGCCCGGTCGGCATGGTCTCCAATGGTGCGGACCGCGAGGCCATCATGCTGCCCCCCGATGGGCCTTTGGAGCGGTTGCTTCCGTAGCAGGAGAGTCGGATGAACTGGAGGGAACGCAGCAGGGGATGAGGTCGAGCACGTGAGTGATTCTCCCGAAGCCAGAGACAAGGCCGCCGCCCTCTTCGGCACGAACAGTCACTACGTCAGTGATGCCAAGAACTATTCGCTGGGCAGGTCAAGGCCCCACTGGTCCCCGACCACGAGCGTGAAGCTGCTGCGCGTGTCGATCTGGTGGCGGTCTGTGAGCTCACCTAATCCACTGCAAATAGAGCCGGATCGCGGCCGAGTTGCCGGTACTTGGCCTCGCCCTCGGGCGCCCCGACGATCGCCGGATAGGCCCGCGGCGAGAGGTCACAGCGGCGCTCACAATGAAGTTGCCCCGGCTATGCAAAGCTCCGCGTAGCTGGGGGAGGCCCACTCCTCCCGATAGCATCTGTCGCGGTAGACTTGGAGAGTCCATAGCACTGCCCTTGCAGCTCCGAGGTGTGGGTCGGCGCACTTGTCGCGCAGCAGAATCGCGAGACATTAGGCAGCTCGTACATTGGGAGCGACGATGGGGAACCCCAGCCCGTGCTTCGTTCTCTTCTGCCCGAAGGGTATTACCATGAAAAGATCCGCTTTGTTGTGCCTCGCCGCGTCACTTCTGGGTCTAGGTTGTGATGGGGAGCCCGTTCCGCGGGTGATGACGTTCAATCCTCTTACTCATGACTTGCCGGTAGGGATCACCAAGTACATAAGGGCCTTTGTGGATCCCGAAGAGACCTTTGTGTTGAATGTCGAGATTACTGCCGGAAAGCGTCCCAGCCTCGAGCACGCCGTGTTTATCCAGGGCCCGATAGTGCTCGATCCTGGTAGTGCGGGTCCTCAGGGCAGCGAGACGGTCCAGCCGTTCCAAATCCGGGGTGACGTACCGTCGACTTCCGAGATGGAGGAGGGCGGCGTGGTGGATTACCACGTGAGCGTAACCTATCGGCGTCCAGGCGAGACGGAGAGCCACACGTTCACGACGTCACGAAAGTTCTTCCTGATCGGCCCCCCGCAGGGCTCGCGCATCCAGCTCGAACCTGGGAACACCGTGTTCATCCTTGATGGGACTTCCCAGAGCCATACATCACTCCGCGTCCGCTTGATCGGCGACCACGCCATGCCATACGACGTGCTCTTGGGATTCGATCACTACGGGAAGTTCGAGATCACCGACAGCGACGGCGAGGTGGTGCACACCATAAGGTTCGGACCCGAGGAACACTTCAGAGAGCTGACGCTGACCGCGCTCGAGCTCACCGATGGCGGCGAGGAAGTGCGGCTCTATGCCCAGGCGCCAGGTTGGATCAGGGACGACGAGTTCCTGACGATTGTGCAGTGACGACGGGACGCACGGAGAGAACGCTCGAGACGTTGACTAGCCGGGCCGGCGCGCTTCGGTTCCCAACTTCGAGGCGACCATGTCGAGCTGGATGTCGAGACCCTTCTTCACACCGCCACCGACGACCATCATCAGGCGGAAGATGGGCGTGTGCCCAGGCCAGCCCCTGCCGCGCGTTCGGGCTGACGCGCCTGCTGTGCAAAACACTGTACTTCTCGCGCCCGGCGATTATCAACGAGACCCGGCGCTCCCCGAGGAACTGAGCGGAATCCTCATGTGGGGCACTACTCCGGGTGGCGCAAGTCGGAGATCGTCGGGCGGCAATGGGAGGCACACCGGGCGCGACGCGCTGGGTGCGGTTGCGGCCCGTACAAGGGCGATCGGAGGGAACGGCTCACGAGGCTCGCACGGGCGAAGGCTCGTAATACCGTGCCGCGAAGGCGGTTATACTACGCGCGGGCCGTTAGCTCAGTTGGCAGAGCACCGGCCTTTTAAGCCGGGAGTCCAGGGTTCGATCCCCTGACGGCCCATCTCGCAACACCCGGCCGCTCTGCCCGCGATCTCCGGGTGGCCCCATCGTCTAGCCTGGTCTAGGACACCGGCCTTTCAAGCCGGCGACACGGGTTCAAATCCCGTTGGGGCCACTCCTATTAACCCGTTGTTACGCAATGACTTACGGCGGTCGTCGAAACGGTGAATGACGGCCGGCCCAGGGCGAATCACTTAACTTTCACTTAACTTACGCGGGCGTATTCCGGCGTACGGCTGCGTACGTGTTGGTTGACGTCGCGCACGCCGGTCGAGCCCCCCTTTCGGCGTTGCGGGCCTCCGAGGTAGTGAGGGGGTAACGGAAAGGTCGGCTGCTTCCCGCGGAACAAGGGGATTCGGATGCACTGTTGGGCCTCCATCTTGGGCGACTGTGAGGGGGGCCGTCAGTCGGGCGAGCACGTCGTGTCGAAGGGACTATTTCGAGGCAAGGCGGTCCATGTCCGCGGCTTCCAGTGGTGCGCTGGGGAGTTCAAGACAATCGGCATCAAGGTCTCCTGTCGGCAAACAGGTCCGGCAGCACCTTGATCGCCACCTCGCGCTTCAGCTTCGTATCCCGCGCCCGATACACCTCTCCCATGCCGCCCTTACCGAGCGGTTCGAGGATCTCGTAATGACCGAGGGTTTTGCCGACCAAGATGATGGCTTCCTGTCGGGAGAAGAGCCGGCAGGATTGTAGTCGGAAGGCGCAGCGGCTTACAGAGGGCAGAGGGAATGGGGGCGGGGCTGATGTTACTGGCTCTAAAACTTTCGCCGAGGCGCTGGTGAGGTGCGTGCCGCGGCTCGTCGCGCAAGGTACGCGTCCGATCAGCCGCCGTCCGAGGTGGTTCCCCCTGCGGCTCCCTTCAGCTGGACGACGATCACCTCTATCGGCTCGGGACCTTCGTTCACATCGCCGTGGAGCTCTCCGGGCGGGTCGGCATCCAGCCAGTAGGCTTTCCCCGTCTCCCACGTCA
>JACZXM010000111.1:0-1435 GCA_022571615.1 Acidobacteriota bacterium
CTCCTGAGCGATCTTGCAGCAGACCGCGAGAACCGGTGATCTACGTCGATACCTCCGTTGCACTTGCCCAGCTACTGGCCAAGGACCGGAAGCCGCCGCCGGAGCTGTGGTCGGCGTCGATCGTTAGCAGCCGACTCACCGAGTACGAGCTCTGGAACCGGGTCCGCCTACGGCCTGGCCGGTTCGCACGGAGCTGCTGCCAGGGAGCTGCTCGGGCGGATGGCGTTTCTGGAGCTCGCGCCGGAGGTTCTGAAGCGCTCGCTCGAGCCGTTCCCGTTTCGGGTGCGAACCCTCGACGCACTGCACCTCGCCTCGTTCGATTTCCTGCAGCGCCGCCATCGCGACCTGCAGCTGGCCAGCTTTGATGACAGGATGGCTCGTGCAGAGAGTGCGCTCGGGTTCGACTTATTCGAGCTGTGATATGCAAGTTCCTCTATTGACACCTCTTCCTCACAGGGGCAGCGCCATGAAGACTTCGCTGGTCGTGAGTGTTCTCGTCGTCGGCCTTACCGCCTTGGCACCTTCGTTAGCCTCCGGCCAGATGGAGCACGGCACCTCCGACTTCCAGTTCTACCCGGAGGATGCCGGCTACGACTCGGCGATCCCGACGCTGCAACGGGTCGTCGGGCATGCATGGGGCGAGAGGATCACCTCGCCTGACGAGGTGGAGCGGTACATTCACGCGCTGGCGGCGGCATCGCCGCGGGTGAGCGTGCACGAGTACGCCGAGAGTTGGGAGGGCCGCAAGCTGTACTACGTGGTCGTCGCTTCCGAGGGAAACAGCGCCCGGATCGAGCAGATCCGCCTGGCCAACCTGGCGCTCACCGACCCGCGCACCACTTCCGCCGAACAGGCAGAGACGATCATCGCCTCCAATCCGGTCATCACATGGCTGGCGTACGGAGTGCACGGCAACGAGATCTCGAGCACGGATGCGGCGCTGCTAACCATGTATCACCTGGCGGCGGCGACGACCGACGAGCTCGCCCACAAGGTGCTGGCGCAGAGCGTCGTGGTGCTGGACCCGATGCAGAATCCCGACGGCCGCAACCGATTCGTCAACCACTACCGCCAGTCGGTCGGGCGCTGGCCGGACTCCAACCTGGCGTCGGTCGAGCTCAACGAGAGCTGGCCTGGAGGCCGCACCAACCATTATTTATTCGATCTGAACCGCGATTGGTTTGCCCAGACCCAGCCCGAGACCCGGGGCAAGGTGTCGGCGTTCATGCGATGGCGCCCCCAGATCTACGTCGATCTGCACGAAATGGGCGGTGATTCGACCTACTACTTCCCGCCCCAGGCCGATCCCCGCAATCCGAACCAGACCGACGACATCGCCAAGTGGATCGAGACCATGGGCCGCAACAACGCGCGCTGGTTCGATCGCATGGGGTTTGATTACTTCACGCGCGAGCTCTTCGACGCCTTCTACCCC
>JACZXM010000111.1:1445-8188 GCA_022571615.1 Acidobacteriota bacterium
GAGCCAGCTGGCCGTTCTTTCAGGGCGCCATGGGGGCGACCTACGAGGAGGCCTCCTCGCGCGGCATGCGGCGCGATCGGTCCGACGAGACGGTACTCGAATACCGCGCCACGGTGCAGCGCCATTTCATCGCCTCGCTTTCCACCGCCGAGACCGCCGCCGAGCACCGCGAGGGCATGCTGCGCGACTTCTATCAGTTCGGGGTCGATGCGATCGCGCAAGGGGAACAAGACGAGATCGGCGAGATCATCATCGCCCCCGGGGAGGATCCCGGCCGTGCCGACAAGCTCGTTGCCCTGCTCATGGCGCAAGGGGTAGAGATCGCCCGCGCCAGCGAGCCGTTCGGCAACGTCGTGCGCGACTACTATGGCGGCGCGCCGGCCCGGCGCCAGTTTCCCGCCGGTACCTATCGTATCCCGATGGCACAGCCGGCCAAGCACCTGGTCAAGGTGCTGCTGGCGCCCGAGACGCGCATGGACGAGGAATTCCTCCAAGAGCAGCGGCGCCGGTACGCCCGGCGCGAGGGCGATCAGATCTATGACATCAGCGGCTGGGCGCTGACGCTGCTGTTCGATCTGGATGCCTCCATGGCGGCCGAACCGTCGACCTCCAGCCAGCGGCTCGCCACCGACCTGCTGAGCGAGCCGCCTGCCGCCACCGGAGGCATGCATGGCGGGGCGGCCACTGTCGCCTACCTGGTGCCGTGGGGCTCGCAGCGGGCGGCGCTGGCGCTCGCGGCGCTGCACCGCCATGGCGTCCGGGTCCACAGCGCCGGCGACTCGTTCACTCTCGGCGACCGCACCTATCCCGCCGGCTCGCTGATCGTCAAGGTGCACGAAAACGGCGATGACCTACACCAGCAGCTCGAGCGGATCGCCCGCCACCATGAGGTCGATTTCTACGCTACCGATACCTCCTGGGTCGAGGAGGGAGTCAGTTTCGGCAGCGGCCGCGTGCACTACCTGCCTGAGCCCAAGATCGCGATCGCCTGGGACCGTCCCACCAGCCCATATTCGGCCGGCTGGGCTCGCTACCTACTCGAGGTCGCCTACCACACCCCAGTGACGATTCTCCGCACGGCCCGGATCGCTCGTACCGACCTGACCGACTTCAACGTCTTGATCCTGCCCGATGCGTTCTCGTTCTCCGGCGAGGGTGGCTACGGGGCGGTCCTGGGCGAGGACACCGTGCAACGCATCCGCGAATGGGTGCAGGCGGGCGGCACGCTGGTGGCCCTGGGGAGCGCCACGCGGTGGCTCACCGGCGAAGAGGTGAATCTGCTGGCCACGAGTCTCAAGCTCAAGCAGAACGTGAAGGACTCCGAAGAGGGCAGGGCTCCGGATCCGGACCCCGAATCCGGACTGCCGGCCGGGGTGATCCCGGACGAGGAACCTCCCACTCCGTTGCCCGGCGCCATCCTCCGGGTGCAGCTCGACCGCGAGCATTGGCTCGCTTTCGGGTACGGCGAGCGCACCAACCTCATCGCCCAGTCGCGCAACATCTACGAGCCGGTCAAGCTCGGCGACGGCCTCAACATCGCCACCTACGTCGCAGAGCCGCAGGAGCTGCTGGTTTCGGGGGTCGCCTGGCCGGACGAGCTCGAGCTGATCGCCGGCACACCGTTCCTGATGTACCAGCCGCTCGGGCGCGGTCATATCGTCGCCTTCGCCGAGGACCCCAATTTCCGCGCCTACTTCGATGGGCTCAACCTGCTGTTCCTGAACGGAGTGCTGCTGGGCCCAGGGTACTAGAGGAACGCGATTCCGTGCTTGGCTCGATTGACGCGTTCGCCGTGATCGCGACGCCTCAGCCTGGTTCGTCGCCGTCCTGACCTCCGGCCGGTGTATCCGCGGGCGCGCGCTTCGTCGTGGCTGCTCTGCGCTTGAGCCACCAGGCGAGAATCGAGTCGGGAGGTACGCGAGACCCGGGCTGATTCTGGAGAATCTTGAAGCGGGTCGTGGCCCTGGTCGGATTGGCTATAATCGCTCGCACTGGGTAAGGTCTGGGCCTGAGCAGATCGGAGAGTTGAAGCTCGTTCCACGAGGCTTCGATCAGGCCGTCGCTCCCCGCCTAGGCCTGAGCCGAGAGAGGGCCGGCACCTGGTGCACACCGAGCCGAACGTCCAGGAGGAGATCTCGTAGACATGGGAGTGCGGCTCGTCCCGCTCGTCGTCCTCCTGGCCGCTGTCCTGAGTGGCTGCGTCGGGGATCCTCAGGTAGCATCGAGGAGATTACCGCCTCTGGAGCACATCGTCCTCGTCACGATCGACACGCTGCGCGCCGACCATACCTCCGCCTACGGCTACCCAGTACAGACGACGCCGTGGCTGGACGAGCTGGCCGCCCGGGGAATCGTCTTCCGGCGGGCCTACGCGCAGTCGGCTACCACCAAGCCGTCTCACGCCTCGTTGTTCACCGGCCTGTACCCGGTGCAGCACGGTGTGCAAAACAACATCGACGTTCTCGACCACAAGTTCGAGACGCTGGCCGAGATGCTGCGAGGCCAGGGGTATCGAACGGCGGCCTTTGTGAGCGCCGACGCGCCGCTCGGCGGCAACGTGGGCCAGGGCTTCGAGCACTGGGACCAGCCTCAGTTAGACGATCGGCAGCCACCTACGAGCCTCTACCGGTCCGCCGGCGCGACCGTCGGCCGCGCCATCGACTGGCTGCAGAGCAACGTGAGCCCGGACGAGAAGCTGTTCCTGTGGGTTCACGTCTACGACCCCCACAGGCCGATGAACCCGCCTCCCGAGCACCGGCGCGAAGTGGAGCGACTGATCAGGGCGCTCGGCCGCCAGCGGCACGTCGAGACCCTGCTGGCGCAAGACATCCCGGCCGACGACCCGAGGGGCTACGATCGGGTCGTCGACTACGACGCCGAGATCCGCTACGCCGACACCGAGCTGCAGCGGCTCTACCGCAGCATGGACGCCGCGGGCCTCAACGGCGACGGGCTATGGATCGTCACCGCCGACCACGGGCAGGGGCTCGGGGCGCACGGCCGATTCGGTCACTCGCTTCAAATCTACAATGCCCAGCTGCACGTGCCGCTGGTGTTCTGGTTCACCGAGGGCACGGTTCCGGCACGCGACATCGGCGATCAAGTCGTCGAGCTCGTCGATATCCTTCCGACCATAGCCGACCTGGTCGAGGGCGCCGAGGTGCGACAGATCGGGCCAATCCGCGGCCGTTCGCTGTTGCCGTTTCTGCGCGGCGAGAGCCCGCGTCAGTCCAAGCACTTCGCCTACGCGGAGCGCAGCCGCTACGTGAATCCGAGCCCCGCTCGACTGGCTAAGCCCAATCACGAGCCCGGTTCCAGATACGCCTACCAGGACCTCGAGTACATGTACCTGCTGTTCACCGAGGGCCCTGATGAGCTCTACCACCTGAGCTCCGATCCCTACGAGATCGACAACGTGATCGACGATCCGGCGCACGCCGAGCACGGGGCCCAGCTCCGCGAGCTGCTCATCGCGATGCTGGAGGAAACGACGACCGACCGTACCGTCGGGACCGTCTCCGAAGAGGAGATCGAGCGCCTGCGTGCTCTCGGCTACATCCAGTAGCGACAGCTGTTCTTGGAGCCGGGGCTCGGTTTCCGGATCGCGACGACACGGTGCGGTGGTCAGAATTGGAGTAGGACCGCCGACCAGTGAAAGCCGGCGCCGAAGGCGGTCAGCAGGACCAGGTCACCGGGCGCGATGCGGCCCATCTGGCGGGCTTCCCACAACGCCAGCGGCACCGAGGCCGAGCCGGTGTTGCCGTACTCGTGCACGTTGATGAAGACCCGCTCGGCAGCAATGCCGAGGGCGCCACCGACCGCCTGGATAATGCGCAGATTCGCCTGGTGCGGCACCACCAACGCGACATCCTCGATGCCTAGGCCGGCATCTTCCAGTACCTGCCGCGAGGCGGCGGCCATGTGGTGCACCGCTTCGCGGAACACCTCACGTCCTTTCATCACCAGTTTGCGATGGGCTCCGGAGGCGGCTACCTCGCGGCTGAAAGGCACACGCGACCCTCCCGCCTCGAGCCACAGAATGTCGGCCTTCGACCCGTCGGTACCGGCGGTGGCGGCGACGATCTCTACCGCGTCGGCGGCACGGCCCACTACCACCGCGCCGGCGCCATCCCCGAACAGCACGCAAATATTGCGGTCGTGCCAGTTCATCAGCCGGCTGATGAGCTCTACCCCCACCACCAGGATCCGCCGGTCGCGTTGCTGCACGCGCGCACGCGCCAGGTCCAATCCGAGCAGGAAGCCGGCGCAGCCTGATCCCCCCAGATCGAACGCCGGCACCCGTCGCGCTCCCAGCCGATCCTGCAGGAAAGCGGCCGTATCCGGTGTGTAGACCTCGGGCGTGTCGGTGGCAACGATGATTTCGTCGACGTCCTGGACCGCCATCCCGGCATCGGCGAGGGCGACCTCAGCCGCTGCGGCCGCCAGGTCGACCGTGGTCTCGTCGTCTGCGGCAATGCGGCGACGCTTGATTCCGGTGCGCGTGGTGATCCACTCGTCGGTCGTATCGACGTACTGGGTCCACTCCTGGTTGTTCATGCAACGTTCCGGCACATAGGCGCCGAAACCCAGCAACCCGATACGATCATCCATCGACACCTCCGTCAGTGATGCACCCGCCGCAGGAACCGATCGCGTTGCTCGGACTCAGGGCGTCGGGGGTTCGACGCGGATCGTGTCGCCTTCCGCCGCATCTCCCTCGACAACGGTGCAAACTGCCGACCGCGACATCAGGCGACAGTCGCTGTTGCTCGTATGATCTTGGCTCTCACCAGCCTAATGCCGCCCGAGTAGCTCTTGACCGTGAACTTGGCTACACGTCCGGCGAGAACGTATGGGCAGCCTATCCGATCGGCGACCTTGCTGATGATCTGCGCGTTGAACGGATCCATCCACTCGATCTCGAGCTCCTCGAACACCGGACCGATGTCCGCCGGTCCGATGATCGTGAACTCCCCGCTCGCGAAGAGCCGGTCGGCGAGCTCGCTGGCCGCCGCGAAGCTGATCTCATTATCGTGCCAGTCGCTGGCGTTCTGGAATGTCGGCACACCGAGGCAGACACGATCGCTCGACTGGCCGGGCTCGACGCCCACACCAGCTCCCATTGCCAACAGAACCGTGAGAAAGGCCGCAGCGATCATGGGGCCGAGCATACAACAGCCTCTCTCAGCCATCGACGGATCACTCTTGGCGCCGGCATGGCCGGGCTCGCCAAGGCCCCCCGTGCAAAGCGCGCGTTGTCGCTCACCGTTAGTATTGTTGTTGCATCGATCATGCCGATCCGTTCGCCGTCCTCGGTTGGCCATGTCTGATCTCCAGAACATTCGCAATTTTTGCATCATCGCCCACATCGACCACGGCAAGTCGACCCTCGCCGACCGGCTGATCCAGAAGTGCGGCGGCGTGTCCGAGCGCGAGTTCCACGATCAGCTGCTCGACTCGATGGACCTGGAGCGCGAGCGCGGCATCACGATCAAGAGCAACACGATCACGCTCGAGCACACGGCGCAGGACGGTCGCACGGTCCTGCTGAACCTCATCGACACCCCGGGCCACGTGGATTTCTCGCACGAGGTTCGCCGATCCTTGATGTCGTGCGAGGGCGCCTTGCTGCTCATCGATGCGGCTCAGGGTGTAGAGGCGCAGACTGTCGCTAACCTCTACATGGCGCTCGAGCACGACTTGGAGATCGTCCCGATAATCAACAAGATCGACCTGCCGGCAGCCGATCCGGAACGCGTGCGCGAGCAGATCGACGAGGATCTCGGACTCGATCCGTTCGAGGCAATCCTGTGCTCGGCCAAGACCGGGGTCGGGGTTGGCGGCGTCCTCGAGGCAATCGTCGACAGGCTGCCGGCGCCGCAAGGGACTGCCGATGAGCCGCTGCAGGCGCTGATCTTCGACGCCCAGTACGACGCCTACCGCGGCGTGATCATGCTCGTGCGGGTTTTCAACGGCACCTTGAGAGCGGGCGACAGAATCTGCCTCATGCACACCGACGCCCATTACCAGGTCGAGGAGATCGGTCTGCTCAAGATCGGACGCGAGAAGGGAACCGAGCTCGCGGCCGGAACGGTCGGCTATGTCATCGCCGGGATGAAGTCGGTCAGCGAGATCGAGGTGGGCGATACGATCACGCTGAGCGAGAATCCGGCCTCCGATCCTCTGCCCGGGTATGTCGCCGCCAAGCCGGTAGTTTTTTCCTCGATGTTCCCGATGCAATCGGACGAGTACATCGAGCTCGGCAAGGCGCTAGAGAAGCTCAAGCTCAACGACGCCGCGCTCATCTTCCAGAAGGACTCCTCCAGCGCGCTCGGCTTCGGGTATCGCTGTGGTTTCCTCGGCATGCTGCATCTGGATGTGGTGCAAGAGCGGCTGTCGCGAGAGTACGGGCTGTCGCTCCTTCTCACCGCCCCCTCGGTGCAATATCGCGTCATGACCGCCGACGGCGACACCCATGTGGTCGAGAATCCGGCGGAGTATCCGGACCCGGCGACCATCGAGAGGGTCGAGGAACCCTTCATCAAGGCCTCGATCCTGATGCCCGACCGCTATCTCGGGCCGATCATGGAGCTACTGCTGGAGAAGCGGGCCGAGAACACCCAGTTCAACTATCTGGCGGTGGGAAGGGTGGAGCTCACGGCCGAGGTGCCGCTGGCCGAAGTGCTGTTCGATTTCTACGACCGGCTGAAATCAATGACGCAGGGTTACGGTTCCTTCGACTA
>JACZXM010000112.1 GCA_022571615.1 Acidobacteriota bacterium
TGGTCCTGTCGCGGGATTTGCTGAACGAAGTATTCGGTCTCGGTCCGATCGACTACCTGCTGGCGGATGATTCGGTCACTGAGATCATGGTAAACGGGCCCGATCAGATCTTCGTCGAGCGCGGCGGGCTGCTCGAATTGACCGGCTATCGATTCACGGGCGAAGAGCAGCTGCGGACGACGATCGAGCGCATCGTCGTCGAGGTCGGAAGAAGGGTCGACGAGAACTCGCCGCTGGTCGACGCGCGGCTCCGCGACGGTTCACGCGTGAACGCGATTATTCCACCGCTGGCTATCGACGGGTCATCGCTGACGATTCGCAAGTTTTCCAGGGATCCGTTGGGCATCGGAGACCTGATCAAATTCGGTTCCATGACCCCGCAGATGGCGGAGTTCCTGCAGGTTTGCGTTGAAGCCCGCAAGAACATTTTGATATCAGGTGGGACGGGTAGCGGCAAGACGACGCTGCTCAATGTGCTATCCGGCTTCATCCCTGAGAACGAGCGGATCGTTACCATCGAAGACTCGGCGGAGCTGCAGTTGAGTCAAGAGCACGTCGTGCGGCTCGAAACGCGGCCGCCGAACGTCGAGGGTAAGGGCGAGATCGGAATCCGGGATCTGGTCAAGAACTCACTCAGGATGCGGCCGGACCGTATCGTAATTGGTGAGTGCCGCGGTGGCGAAGCGCTGGACATGTTGCAGGCCATGAATACAGGTCATGACGGATCACTCACCACGGTTCACGCTAATACCCCGCGCGACGCTCTGGCTCGTCTGGAGACGATGTCGCTCATGTCCGGCTTGGACCTGCCTGCGCGAGCCATCCGCGAGCAGATCCGTTCGGCCATCGACATCGTCGTGCAGCAAACACGTCTGCGCGACGGATCGCGGAAAGTGATCGCTGTCTCGGAGGTAACCGGTATGGAGGGGAACACGTTTACCATGCTCGACATCTTTGCTTTCAAGCAGCGAGGATTCGAGGCGGGCAAGATACTCGGTAGCTTCGAGCCGACCGGCAACATCCCGACCTTCCTCGAGGAGCTCCAGGAACAGGGATTCGACGTCCCCCGGGAAATCTTCCTGCAGCAGATCGCCTAGGAGTAACTGGGAATGGTGTTCTGGATCGTCATCTTCGAATTCGTCGTCTTCGGGTCGCTGGGCTGGTGGTTTGCCGCCGACATTGGCAAGGCCTATCGGCGCTACGAGACGTGGGTGTCGCAGGAGATCGAAACCCAGCTGGGTTTTCTCGGCTGGCGCGTGGATCAGGATCGTGGCCGTAGGATGGTGCGCGGACTCCTGGTCTCCGGGTTCGTGTTCGGGTTTGTCGTCTCCGGTTTCGCCCCGATAGTAGGCATCTTCTTCGCCTTGACGCTCGGGGTGCTGCCGGTGCCGTTGGTGCATCTGGCCAGGAGCCGGCGCTGGAAGGCCTTCGATGAACAGGTGCTCGACGCGGTTAATCTGCTTGCCAATGGTCTCAAGTCCGGCCTCGGCCTGCCGCAGGCGATTCAGGTACTGATTCGCGAAATGGACCCTCCGATCAGCGACGAATTCGATCGCGTGCTCAAGGAAGTGGGCATGGGGCGAACGTTGGACGAGGCGCTCGAGGCGATGAACGAGCGCATGCAACATCCGGAGTTCGACTTGATCGTTTCATCGATCGTGACCTTGCGGCGCACCGGCGGCAACATGTCGGAAACGTTCGGGATCATCAGCGAGACGATCAAGGATCGCTTCCTGGTCGAGGGCAAGATCCGAACGGTGACAGCACAGGGCATGATGCAGATGTATATGCTGATTGCCACTCCCTACGTGCTCGGAGCGATTCTCTATGCCATGGACCCGGGTCTCATGTCGCCCATGTTCACCACCACGCTGGGCTGGGCTTTTCTCATGCTCATCACGTTCCTGTGTTTCCTGGGTTACGTGGTCATCAAGCGTATCGTTACGATAGAGGTCTGAGTCATGACGGTCCTCGCGGTCTTCGTGCTGACGCTCATCTCGGTGACCTACCTGGCGTACACCGCGGTTCCAGACCGCCAGCAGATCGCGGCTGTGTTCGCCGCCGCCGCCGAGCTGGACGCTGGGGGCGAACGACCGACGATTTTCAACGTTCGACTCGTGCGGGTCGCGATTGCCAGCATCCTCCCGTATGTGAAGGGGATGGGGTCGGCGAGGTACCGGGACGTGAAACGGGTGCATCTTCGCCGCGCTGGTTTCGATCCGGGGGTGAGTGTCGACGAGATTCTGGCGTTCAAGGTACTTGCCGCGGGCTTGATCTTTGTCGGCGTTCTCATCTATCCGATCCCATTTTTCTTCAAGCTGGTGGCGGCCGCGTTCGGATTCTTCTTCCCCGACATCTGGCTGGTGGATCGCGCCAAGTTCCGCCAGCACCAGATCGTGCGCGAGCTGCCGTTCATGCTCGACCTACTCGTGTTGCTGGTCGAGGCGGGTTTGGATTTCACGGCGGCTGTTGCCAAGTCGGTCGAAAAGATGAAACCGGGGCCTCTGCGCAACGAGCTCGATCGAATGCTCAAGGAGGTCCGGCTGGGCGCGTCGCGGAGCGAGGCGCTGCGATCATTGGCCAGGCGGCTCAAGGCCAAGGAGATCACGACGTTCTCTACTGCGCTGATACAGGCGAGTGAGTTAGGCGCCAGCATCGCCGGCACGCTGCGGCAGCAATCGGAAATCGTGCGCGCCACGCGGTTCCAGAAAGCAGAGGAACAGGGAAGCAAGGCGTCGCAGAAGATGCTCCTGCCGCTTGTGATGTTCATTCTTCCGGCGGTCGTCCTGATGATCGCCGGCCCGCTGATAATCAACTTCCTGCGCAGCGGGCTTTCCGGGGGGTTCTGACACGGTGGTCAAGCTCGGCTCGCTCCGCTCCACGGCCACGCTCCGGGAGCGGCTGCTCGGCTTGATGGGCAGGTCGGAGGAGGAGATCAGTGGGGGCCTCCTGATCCGGTCCTGTAGATCGGTACATACGTTTGGCATGCGGGTTCCCATCGACGTTGTCTTCGTCGACCCTCTTCGACGCATTACGCGCGTCTACCATCGGTTGCCTCCCCGGCGACTGGTGTGGGGGGGACGGCAGTGCAAGGACGTCATCGAGCTGCCTCCCGGCGCCGCGAAGCAACTGGACCTGAACCCCGGGATGTTGGTGGAATGGAACGACGGCTGACGATCCGGCTACCTGAGGGAGGCACGAGAGACATCCCCTTGACGGCGCCGGTGTACATCGTGGGCCGGGGCGTCGGGTGTCAGATTCGCATCGCCGATCCCAGCCTGTCGCGCAAGCACGCGCGGTTGCTGGTCAGCGAGGCGCAGTGCGTGCTCGAGGATCTCGATAGTGGCAACGGCTGCCTGGTGAACGGCCGCAGGGTCACCGAGAGCACGCTCGCGGACGGAGACACGCTGAAGTTCGGCCGCGTTGTGGCCATCTACTCGGAGCGCTTGCCTGCGGAAGCAGCGCCTGGTGATGCAGGTGGGAGACACGCGCGAACAGGGCGCGCGCGGCAGCGCACCGGGAGGCTGCGAGGCTATCTGGAAGGCAAGGACTCGCGAAATGTTGATTCCGCAGCGCTGAAGGCACGAGCGGGCGGTTGGGTGACCAAGGCCGGCCTGCATTGGCGCCGCAAGTTGGTGCTACTGACTGTCGGCATCCTTCTTGTTGGCGGCATGATCATCGGCGGCATCCTGCGCTGGCAGGCACGCGACGTGTGGGTGGAGCGGGCGGTAAACGCGCTGCGTCCGTTCGCGGCTGACAATCGTTTCGTGCTCGAGCTCGGTCTCGAGAGCACAGACCGGCTGTCAGGGGCCATGGTCGAAGGCGACGCCCGCATTGCGAACCCGGTGGTCCTGTCTCCCGAAGGCACCGTGCTGTGGCCTAAGAAGCAGGTTGGCATGAGCTGGGACAACTGGCCTGATGCCCAGCTCGACTACCGGGAGGAATTCTATCGTCTCGGCACCGCGCCTGGTGCACCCGAGACGCGACAACTGTTCCTGGTGCCGGTACGTTCTCGGGGTCAACATCTCGGATGGGTCGCTGCCGAGTGGGATCGTCGCGTCGCCGGGGATCTAGGCGTCCCATGGGGCATCGTATTCATCTCGATGGGGTTCCTGGCACTGCTGGCGTATGTGGTGTACGAGGGCGCCTCCGCGTGGGTATCCAGGCCGCTGCAAGCGTTTACCGAGGAGCTCCGCAGCAGGAGCGTAGGTGAACGGCTCCGTCTGACGCCTCCGGCGGACGTCCCGGAGCTGGTTGAGCTTGCGGACGCGGTTCAGATCGCCATTGCCGCCAAGCGTGGGGTGTCGAAGTCTTCGGCGAAAGAAGGCGCTTCGGCGACCTTGCACGATTGGGTCGAGGGCCTCCCGGTGGCGATCGCTCTTCTGGACGAGAGCTACCGTGTCGTAGCTATCAACTCGGAGGGTGCGCGACTGCTCGGAGTGCGGCAGGCAGGAGGCGACAGCATCGGTCACGCGCTCAGCGGGGCGTTCTTCGGTGTAGAGGTCATCCAGATGCTGAAGAGCTGTGTGCGTGGCCAAACCCAACGTGGGGTGCTGGATTTGGCCCCTCAAGGATCAAGGGGCCAGGTCACAGTCCTGGTGAGTCGCCCTCAGGTGGCTGCCGGTTATGCGGTCGCGCTGGTGCTCGTGCCAACAGAATGAGAGCACAGCGGGTGAGGGCGGCGTGTCGAGTGCCAGGCTGAAGGTCATCAGCGGCAAACAGAAGGGGACGGTGTGGTCGCTGGCTGAGGGCCGGTTCACTCTCGGCCGCGACGCGGGGTGTGAGTTCGTTCTCGACGATGACGGTGCCTCGCGCCGCCACGCGGAGATCTTGGTGTCGGGTGCGCGGATAGCCATCCGTGATCTTCAGAGCACGAACCACACCTACGTCAACCAGCGTCGGATTGACCAGGCTCAGCTCGTCGATGGTGACGTGGTTGGGATCGGCTCTACTCGCGTCGAGGTAAGGACCCGTCCGGAGTCGCCGGCGCAGCGTCCGAAGCCCGGCTCGGCGCGGTCGGCCAGGGCCGGCAGGCGTGCTTCCTCCGGGGTGGCAACGCGGCCGGGGCGGACCGTTCGGAGGATCGTCATGATCGCGTGCATCGGCATCGTGGGGCTCGGAATCCTATTCATGGTGGTTGGCCGCGAAGATCGTGGCCCCCAGCGACCCATCGCGGAGTCTGGCACGCGGGCGTTATCGCGGCAGCAACGCGAACAGCCGCCGCAGGTCGCCGCGACAACGCTTGAAGAACTGCCGGGCAACCTGCGCGAAGCTTACGAGCAGGGGCGAACACACTTCCAATACGGCAACCTGGCTCGTGCGCGGAGTAGCTTTGAGCGAGTCGTTGCGGAGTATCCGGGTTTCCGCGAAGGTACCCGGAGCCTGGGTCGTGTCAACGACCTCATCGATGAGAGACTCGATCGGGCGTTCGCGCGAGCCCGATCGGCACTCGTTGCGGGGCGCTATGAGGAGCTGCGGAGCGCGATTGACACGATAGACTTCCTCGCCAAGCCGGACGATCCGCGGAGGAGAGAGGCTGAAGCTCTAGCGGCAGAGCTACCCCAACGTTGATCCATCAGGACTGTGCAGCCAAGGGATCGCAGATGAGCGACATCGAGCTGACTCTTATCATCAAACGGCACGACCTGATCCTGGCAGAAGTGACTGTCGACAAGGACGTCATCACCGTGGGCCGTAGCAGCGACTGCGACATCGTGCTCGCCGATCCTTCCACTTCGTTACGGGCGGCGGAATTCCACCGTCGGGAAGAGGGCCTGTACATCGTCGATCTGGGCAGCCTTGCCGGTATCCGCGTCGCTGGGGAGCTGGTCGAAGAGCGCCGCCTAGCGCCGGGTGACGAGGTAGAGATCGGGCCGTTCGTCATCCAAGTCGACGGCGATGCAGAGCTAGCCGCCGCCGGCGACAAGACCATACTGCTCATAGGCGAGGACGACGAGGCCGTTGTCCCGGGCGACAAAACCGTGCTGATTACCTCGCGGGTGCAGTTTTACCTGAAGTTGCCGGGCGGCGAGATCCAGGAGCTCTCCGACGGTATCCACATCATAGGCCGCGACCCGAATTGCGAAATCCAACTGAAATCGGACGTCGTATCGAAGCGACACGCGGAGCTCACCGTGACCTCTGGGTTTGCCGTTCTGAAGGACCTGGGTTCGACGAACGGTACGCTGGTCAATGAGCGTCCGATTACGGAACAGGTCAGGCTCTCGCCGGGCGATCGCATCGTGATCGGGGAGATCCCGCTGGTGCTGGAGTCTCTCGCTGGGTCCGAGACAGGCTCCGGCATCACCGACGAGGCAGTGTTGGCCGGAACCGATTTCGACCCCGAGGGCAGTGATTTTTCTTTTGCGACCGAGCTCGAGACGGAAGAAAAGGGAGCAAAGCCGTCGAGTGGTGCGCGGCTGAGGAAGATTCTCTTGTTCGGTGGAGTCGGGATGCTGGTCTTTCTTGTCGGCCTCATCGCCCTGGGGCGAGGTGCCGGATCGCGCCGGCAACCGCCCAAGAGCACAGTTGACCAGACGGAGCCCTCGAACACCCCGAAGCCGCTGAACGAAGCGGAGCTGGTCGCTCTGGGCGAGACGGCGATGCAAGCCGGTGAGGTGTGGGAGGCAGTCACGCATTGGGAAAAGGCATTGCAGCTGGGATCCGGAAGCCAGGACTTGATCGACCGCTACGCCAGGCTCATGTATCGAATCGGGTTGGTGTACGAAGGCGTCGGTGAGTTCGAAGACGCGGTCGTGACGTGGGATCGGCTGGTCGAGGCAGTGCCGGATTCTTCGCATCCCGAGGTCGTGCGCGCCCGAGCTCGGCTCTTGCGGTATCAGCGCTAGCATGGATGCCGTTGATTTCGACCGTCAGATAGGAGACGCGCTCGAGCGCGTCGGGCTCATCGACCGGGTTCGGCGAGAACGCGTCGAACAGCTCATGTCCGCGAGCGAAATCCCGTTCGAGCTGGCCCTTCACCAGGTCGAGCCAGTGCCAGCAGGGCAGTTCAAGATGGTCCTGGAGGAGGTGACGGGCACCAGTTGCCTGGATCCATCGCTGATGCATCTGACCGCCGAATTCGTCGAGATCGCCACACGGCTCTTGCCGCCGGAGGTGCTCGTGGTGACGCGGTCGTTTCCCGTCCAGATCGAGCGCAATCGGCTCCATCTGGCGATGCGGAATCCTACCGACAACTCGACGATCGACAGGCTCGAAGGGGTCAGCGGTATGGAGATCGAGCCACACGTCGCCCCGGTCAGAGGGGTCGACGATGTGCTCGAGAAATTTTGCCGCGATGCGATCTTGGCCGTCCGGCGACGGGAAGACAGTGACCCTGCGTCGGTGTGCATGCGAGTCTTCGAGCAGGGGCTACACGCCGATATGGACAAGGTCTACTTGCAGCCCTCCTTGCGCGCATTCGCGCGCCTTATTGAAGACGCAGCGGACGACCAAACGAGTCGCGAGCGGGTGCTGCGGTGCCCGGAGCTGATCCTCCTCGTGCACCAGATACTCAACAGGATCACGCGCGCGGGCGCGAGTGATCTGCACCTGGAACCGCAGGAGCATGGTATCAGGGTCCGAGCTCGGATCGACGGCGTGCTTCAAACGCTGTGGGAGCTGCCGCGAATTGCCATCAACCCGATCCTGTCGCGCTTGAAAGTGATGTCGCATCTGGATCCCGACCCATCCGATCAGCCGCTTGACGGTCATATCGACTACAGCGTGATCTACGGCATGGACGTCGAGTTCCGGGTCTCGATCCTGCCGGCGCTCTTTGGCGAGAAAGCTGTGCTGCGTGTGCTCGACAAATCGAGAGGTGCGCTCCATCTCCAGCAACTGGGTTTCGAACCAGCCGCGTTCGAGACGGCGGAGGAGAACTTCAAATCGCCAAACGGCCTCATCTTGGTGACCGGGCCCACCGGGAGCGGCAAGACAACGACGCTGTACTCAGCCCTGGACCTGATCAAAGACGACAGAGTCAACATCCTCACGGCGGAGGACCCTGTGGAGTCAAAGATCGCGGGAACCACGCAGGTCAGCTGTTCAGACACTGGCGTGACCTTCGCCAACGCACTGCGTAGCTTCCTTCGGCAGGATCCTGACATCATTATGGTTGGCGAGATTCGCGACGCGGAAACCGCTGAGATCGCTCTCAAAGCTGCCCTGACCGGCCACCTCGTGC
>JACZXM010000113.1 GCA_022571615.1 Acidobacteriota bacterium
GTCGTGGCGCCTTGCATCTGCGCCCTTGGCGGCGTAACCAGACCCATCACACTTCTACCACGGCCTGCTAGAGGAATGAGCAGCGTCTCGAGCAGCGCCTGAAAGCGCGGCTCGTCGCGCAATTGGCGCAGGTATGGATCAGCGAGCACCGCGGCGACGTAGATCACCCTTTGCTCCAGGGCGCGCTCCAGACCATCAAGAGCGGACTGCCGGTCGCCCAGACCGAGCTCGATGGTCGCAATGGCCAGCGCGGCCATCTCACCGGGGCCGTTGGCCGCCTGCAGCTCGGCCAGCAGCCGGCGGGCCCGAGGCGTGTCGCCGGCAAGGGCGTGAGCGTACCCGAGCGCCCCTCGCTGCAGCTCGTGCCCCGGCAACGCTGCCGCCCGTTCGCAGGCGCCGATCGCTGCTCGGGCCTGGCGGCGGAGGTTGTGTGCCGCGCACAGGCCCACGTAGGCCGCGCTCAGGTCATCGTCGAGCTCGAGAATCCGCTCGTAGAGTTGAGTGGCCTCATCGAGTCGCCCCGCGAGCAACAGGTTCCACCCGTGACTTGCCTGCAAGGTCAGTGAGTGGGGTTCGATGGTCAGCGCCTGGCTCGTTTGTCCGAGGGCTTCCTCTAGCCGCCCCAGCCGTCGCAGGTAGCGGCTGAACCGTTCGCGCGCAAAGGCGGAGCCGGGGTCCAGATCGATCGCCGTCCGGAAGCCGCGCTCGGCCTCGGGCCAGTCCCAGTTCGCCTCTGCTGCCAGCGCCGCGAGCATGGCGTGGCCCTCGGGTAGCCGCGGGTCCAGATCCAGCGCCCGGTAGGCTTCGACTCGTGACTCGCCGTAGGCGCTCTCGGGCGGTGTCCAGTTGTTCCAGGCCAGCGTCGCGTGGGCATCGGCAAGTGCGGCGTGCACGAGGGCGCTGTCTGGTTCCAGCGCCATGGCCTCGTGGTAGTACTCCATCCCGCGGAGCGCATCCGCCGGGTTGCCTCTGGTGCTCAGGATCCGGCCGCGCTCGTACGCCTGCAACGCTTCAGGGTTGAGCGGGGTGCGTGGCGGTGCGGCCGATCCATTGGCCGCGAGCGCCAGGGCGATCTCCCGCGTTGCCTGAGCGGCGACCTCCTGCTGCACCTGCAGCAGCTCCTCGGCGCGTTCCTGGAAGCTGCCGGCCCAGATGACAAAGCCGGTGCGGGCTCGCTGCAGCTCCAGGTTGATCAGCATGGTTTGCCCGGAGCGCCCAACGCTGCCGCCCAGGACCGCGTCAACGCCTAGCTCTTGGGCGATCTGCGAACCGTTGTGATCATCTACGCCTTGCGAGTCGGCACGCGACACCGAAAGCCCTTTGATCCCCGCCAGCTGGGTGAGGATTTGCTCGGTCAGGCCGGCGGCGAAGAAGTGCTGAGAGGGCTCGTCGGAAAGCGCCCGCAGCGGCAGTACCGCGATCGACCGCACCGGCCCAGAAGAGCGGGCGGGCTGCCAGCGCCAAGCCCACCAGAAGGCCATGAGCGCCAGCGCGAGAGCCATCGTACCGAGGGCCCGCTTGCGAACCGACGCGCGAGCGGCCGCGGTCTTGGAGCCCGAGTCGCTCGCTTTCAGCGTGGTCACTTCGGCGAGAAGTCGATAGCCCCGCTTCGGGAGGGTCTCGATGTAGCGAGGATTGCGGGCGTCGTCACCGAGCGTGCGCCTGAGCTCGGAGATGCATCGGCTGAGCGCCGCCTCGCCCACGAACGAATCAGACCAGACGGCGTCGATGATCGCCTCCTTCGGCCGTACGGTGCCCTGGTGTGATGCCAGATCCAGCAGCACCGCCATGACCTTGGGCTCCAGACGAACCGACTCACCGGCTCGGGTGATCGTGCCGGAGCTCGGATCGACCTGCCAGTCTCCGATCTGCAGGGCCCCGCCTGGGCTAGCCATGGTCAGCGGATCCGTCTCTGCACCAGAAAATCGATCCCGAAGGACCCGTCCTCGTCGCGGGTACCCTTGACGCGGACTTCCGGTGTGAGCTGGTACTCGACCGTCAGCACCTGGTCTTCGCTGTTGCTCAGCAGGCGGGAATAGGTGACGTACAAATTGCGGTTGATGCGCTTGCCGATCGTGAGGCGGGCGGTGGCATCGGTCTTCGACCCGCTCAGGGTAGGAGCGATCCGGAAGCGGTCGACACCGAAAACGCGCTCGGCTCCGCGCTCGACCTCGGCAAGGTAGGCATCCGCCAGGTAGCGCGTTGCCTGCAGGCCGAGGGCACGCTGATAGCTGTAGGGGTCCTGGAGGACGGAGGAGTCCGGATCCTGGCCGAACGCCAGTAGGTTGAACAGGTCGAGATCCGAAAGCGGTGGCGTCGAGGTGTAGTTGAAGGTGATGCCGCGGCGCAGCGAGCCCGAGAACCCGAGCTCGACGGTGTAACGCCGGATCTCGGTCCGCGAGCGGATCTCGAACACCGCCTCGGTCTCGAACGGGTTGTTGAACTCGACGGTTCCCTGCAGCACCTCAAAGGTGTTTCCGTTCCAGAACAGGCGCCCGCTCAGCAGCCGCGAACGACCCAGAAACACGGGGCGAGCGAGCGTGCCGCGCAGGTCGAAGTCGGCTGTGACCGCGACGTCCACCAGGTTGTTGCGTACGAACAGGTTGTCGATGCCCTCGACGCGGATATCCAGATCCACCGAGCTCAGCAGCGGATCTGGATCCGTCTCCGGGGCCTCGAGTAGTTCCAGCAGGGCATCGTCGGGCTCCAGGCGGCGCCGGTACAGCCCCTCGACCAGGTGCACGTCACCGGACAGGAGCGAGTGCGCCGGAGTCCCGTCGTACACCAGAGAAGCACTGACCTCGATGCGCACGTCGCGCTCGATACGCAGCAGCGCGTTGCGCACCGACAACCCGATTCGAAACGACTGCGGCCGACTGTCGCGAAGAAACAGCTCGCCGCTGCCGGTTACCTTGCCGCCTCCGAGGCCGCCTTGAAGGTCCTCGATCCGGACGCGGCGATCCTCGAATACGAGCCGGGCGCTGATGTCCTCGATCGGCTGCCGCAATGGCGGCGGCGATAGGACGGCGTCTCGCAGGGTCGCGGTACCGTGATAGGCGAGATCGGGCGGCGACCCGAGCACGCGAAGGTCGATCTCTGCCTCTCCCCCCGTTCCCCAGTAGGAGCTGAGCACATTGAGCGGCTCGAATCCGAGGGTGCCCCGGGCTCGCAGGTCCAACTCCAGCGGCGCCAGACCGATCCGCCCGCCGATGCGCAACGCCGTGCGCCCGCCGATCAGCTCGGTGTCATCGGGAAGCCATACCGCCCCGGCTTCGAGCCGAGCGCGGACCGCGTGCTCGAGTGCCAGTCGGTAGTCACGCATCCTCAGCTCGAGCGCCGCAACCGTCAGTGTGCCGGAATAGGTGCGCCAGTCGCTGCCACTGCCTTGAATCGACAGTGTGGCCGCGATCACGCCGCGGTTGATGAGCCGGCTGATTGCCTGCGACCGCCCCAGGAGCGGCTCCAGGGGCAGCCCCTCCAGAATCACCTCGGCATCGAGGCCGGTGCCGTCGACGGTGTCTCCGAGCAGTGCTGCGAGTGGCAGCGTGCCGCTGGCGCGGAACGGGCTGCCACCGACCAACCCGTCGAGGTGTCGGAGCAGGATGCGGTCACCTTTGAGCTCCAGCAGTCCGACGGCGTCCGAGAGCGGGTACAGCCAGCCTGAGTCCAGCTTCATGGCGTTGCCGTGAACCTCGCCGTGAAAGCGCGGATTGCGAACGGTGCCGGCGAGTCGGATGTCACCGGTGAGCGTTCCAGAAGCCTCGAGCTCCGGTCTCCATAGACGCAGCGCTGTGAGCGACAACGTCCCCTCGAGCCCGCCATCCAGGACGCCGGTGGAGAGCTCGACGCCGGCGGCGATCGACAGCGACTCGCTCCCTGCCTGAAGGATCCCCGTGGTCTCGACGCGGCCGTTTGCAAGCTCCGCCCGAAACCGGCCCGCGGTCGCCAAAAACGCTCCCTGCTGTAGCCGCAACCCGTCGATCGTCGCACTGCCGCGCCAACTTTCCTGGCGCGTCGGGAACCCGCCCACTACCAAATCGAGCTGTCCCGCGAGCGCTACGTCCTCGGGCAGCGGCCGGCCGATCTGCGCCAGCAGCTGGGGCACGATCGCAGCATCTGAACGCAGGCGGAGCATTGCTGCCGAGCCGGGTGTGAGGCCGAACGCAGCGGCGGCCGAATACCCGGCCGAGGGTGG
Source organism: Acidobacteriota bacterium (assembly GCA_022571615.1). Classification (GTDB taxonomy): domain Bacteria; phylum Acidobacteriota; class UBA890; order UBA890; family WLXD01; genus JACZXM01. The sequence goes on from JACZXM010000113.1 coordinate 4,196, forward strand.
CTCCAACAGCGTCGGCGCGGTTCCCGGGATGGTGGTGCGGGGCACCGGCAGAATGCCCGTCGGGGGCTGTTCAAACGATCCGAGCAGGCGCGCTCCAACCACCCCGCCGGAGGCTCGTGCGCCGAGCACCATGCTGCCAAGCGGCAAGCCGTCGACGCCGGCGTGGCTCCAGACTACGTCGAGGGTGCCGTCGAGCTGACCGGGTAGCCCCGACAGATCGGTCTGCACCTCCAGCAATCCCTGCAACCTGTGGCCCAAACGCAGACCTTCGCTCAGCGCCGCCAGGTCGATTGCTCGGGCGCTGGCCACAAGTGCCAACCGCCCGTCCGCCAACGACAGCAGGCCGGATGCCTCCAGCGTTCCCCCCAATCCCGCCGCCTCGAGCCGATCGAGCCACCACGTTTCCCCAACCCGGCGACCTCGCACCCGCAGGGACTCGAGAGTCAGCTCGTCGATCCGCGGGCTGTCCACGGACAGATCGAAATCGCCCGTCGTCTGGCCGGAGTAGGAGCCCTCGATCCGCAGGGCGCCGGCGAGTTGGCCCGCGACGTCGCGGCTTGCGCCGTTCAGATCGAGCTTGCTGTGGATGGGATAGCTCCGCAGGTCAAGCTGCAAGAAGTAGTCCGGCGCAACATCGTCCTGTCGCGAATAGCCGCGGGTAGCGATGTGCAAGCGAGCGCTCCCGGTGGCGGTGCCGCCGTTGCGTTGCACCTGAAGCGGCCGTGCCAACAGATCGCCGTTGCTGCTGGTGCTGAGGGTAGCTGCAATGTCGCCGATCTCGAGATTGCGAATGCGAAGGGCTTCGGTGGTCACGGTCCCGGAGACGACCGGTCGCGCCAGCGTGCCTCCGATTCGGATCTCGCCGCTCCCGGAGCCGTGCAGGCCGAGGCGCTGTTTGGGCTCGCCGCTGCGGAAGCGCCTGTACTGGGACACCAGATGGTCGAACATCCGCAGGTCGGCGGTCTCGAACCGAGCCTCGAGTAGCAGGTCTCCATCCAGATCGATGCGGCCGCTGAAGGATAGGCTCGAGTGCGGCAGCAGCAGGGCCGTATCCTCCACCGACAGGGTCCCGGCAGCGAGCCGATAGCCGAACGTGGCCTCCACCGGTAGAGGAAGTGACGGTGTCGGGTGAGGCCTTTCGGCCTCGAGGTTCTCGACCGAGGACGACCGAGGGGCCAGGCGGCGGTCGATCGCTATGGCGCTGGCATCCGGCAGCGATAGTTGCAGCCGCCCACGACCATCGGCCGTCTCGCGGAAGGGCGCTGACCAGGCGAGGGAACCATTGCCAGAGAGCGAGCCTGCCACCCTCCAGCCCGACAGCACCTGCCAGTGCGTCAACAGCGCCGCATCCAGTCCCTCCGCTTCATAGGTAATCCGGACGCGTCCCGGGCGCACCGAACGGTCGACGATCAGCCTCCCCTCGATGCGGCCACCGTGGGCTCTGATGCGGACGTTGCGCAGTGCAACCTCCTGTCGGTGTAGCAGGAAGTCGCAGCCGAACACCTCGATCGGAACGCCCGACATGCGCGCATCGCGGGCACTGAGCCGGCCGGTTAGCACCGGCTCGCCGTCGCGCAGCTCCAGGTTCCCGAGGAATGTTGCACGCCCGGCATGATCATCCGGACCGGGAGGAACCCAGACCTTGAAGATATCGTCGACCGCCAGGTCGGCGTGGACGCGAAGCTGCGCACTGTCGAAGCCGCGCACCGTACCGCTGCCCTCGATGGTGTTGGAACCGATTCCGAGGCGGAACCGATCGATGGTGATGATCCTCGGGTGCAGGCCGAACACCAGGTCCAGGTCGATGGGCGCGAGCAACCCCGGGCGGCCGTTGCGCTCGCTCAAATCGATGCTGCCGCCGGAGATCTGGATCTGCCCCACGGTCTCGGCTCGTGCGCCTGCGAACAGCGTCTCGCGTTCCGGCACCAGCCGCAGCGAGATCCCGGTCAGCTCGCCGTCAAGACGCGCCGTGGTGTGGGCGAAGATCAGCTCGCCGTCGTGCACGCGCAGTCGGCGCAGGTCGACTTGCAGCGCCGGTGTGGCGACCCGAACGGATGCATCACCTCCGCGCCACGGAGCCCTGAGGTCGAGTTGCGGCCGTTCGAGCTCGAGGTTACTGATCACTACGCGGCGTTGCAGCAACCCCCACGGGCTGATATCGAGAACCAGACGCCGGACCGCCGCTAGCGGGCCGTCCGGTCCTTGTACCCGGACGTCGGTGAGCTCGAGGTGGAACGGGAGCAAATCGAGATCCAGAGCCCCGATGCTCACGGTGCCGCCGACGATGGCGCCTGCGCGTCGTTGCAGCAGCGTTCGCAACTGCTGTGCGGCGGCGTCGGTCTCGATCAAGTACCAGATGCCCAGCAGGCCGAGCACGCCCAGGGCGGCGGCGGCACGGAGCAGTCGCAGTGCGTGGCGCCGAGCTCGGCGCCTTGGCGCTGGGGCGTCGGTTGTACGGTGACTCATTCGATCGTCGCCAGGAGGGCTCCGCCCTCGATCCCTTGCCCCTGTTCGACGACAACGGAGGTCACGGTACCGTCGCGAGGGGCCTTCAACTCGTTCTCCATCTTCATGGCCTCGAGAACGATGATGCCATCACCTCGCTTGACCTCGGTACCTTCGGGCGCAAGCACCTTCAGGACGCGGCCGGGCATGGGGGCCGTGATCTGCACCATTCCCGCCGGACCGGAGTCCACGCGGGCTACCCGGTGTCGCCGCGCGTCTGTGGCACGGATCCTTATGATTTCGCTCAACAGATGGACCGTCAGCCGTTCCTCGTCCTCCTCGGTGGCATCGATGTGAACGTCGTAGGAGTGGCCGTTTACCAGGAGTGAGTACACATTAGGCTCCGGCGTCCGCCAATCGATGCTGAGCGCCGGTTCAACCTCCTGGCCTTCTGCGGCCAGCCGCCGCACCTCCAAGGTGCCGTTGTCGCGCCGCACGCGATACCGACGAGGTGTTTCCTCACCCTCGATCCGAACCTCGACGATCATCTCCGGAAGTCCCGCACGCAGGCGTTGCGGCCGGCGGTTTTCCAGCCAGAAGCGCCGGGCGGCATGACCCGATAGGCGCGCGCCTCTTGGCGCAAGAAGACGTGGAGCACCGCGGCGATCGCGGCCAGATCGTCGATCTCGGCGCGACGATCGTGCGCCGGGCCCAGGCCTCCCTCCTGTCGCAGGAGATGGTCGAGGTACCCGGTATCGAACTTGCCGGCGATGAAATCCGGGTCCTCGAGAATGCGCAGAAAAAGCGGGATCGTGGTGGCGATGCCCACGACCTTGTATTCTTGCAGCGCCCGGCGCATGCGGCGCAACGCCGTGGGCCGGTCCGGTCCCCAGGCGATCAGTTTGGAGATCAGCGGGTCATAAAAGATCGGCACTTCGTAGCCTAGGTAGAGGGCCGAGTCGTCGCGGATGCCGGGGCCACCGGGCACGCGCAGGCCTTCGATCACCCCGGGTGCCGGCGCGAAACCCGCCGCCGGGTCTTCGGCGTACACCCGGCACTCGATAGCGTGGCCGCGTAGCCGAACATCCTGCTGCTGCACGCTCAGCTCCTTGCCCTCGGCGATCGCGATCTGGGCCACCACAAGGTCGATCCCGGTGACCATCTCGGTCACCGGGTGCTCTACTTGCAGCCGCGCGTTGACCTCCATGAAGTAGAAGTTGCGCTTACCATCGAGCAGAAACTCCACCGTGCCGGCGTTCGTATAGTCGGCCGCCTCGGCGATCGCCAGGGCCGCCGCCCCCATGCGCTTGCGCAAACCCTCGTCGAGCACCAGCGAGGGCGACTCCTCGAGCACCTTCTGGTGCCGCCGCTGCAACGTGCACTCGCGTTCCCCCAGATGCACCCGGTTTCCGTGTTGGTCGCACAGGATCTGGATCTCGACGTGGCGCGGCGCCAGGATGACCTTTTCGATGTACACGCGGCCATCGCCGAATGCCGAGGTTGCCTCGCTGGTGACGGCCCGGAAAGCGGCA
>JACZXM010000114.1 GCA_022571615.1 Acidobacteriota bacterium
GATGCAAGCTCTTGGGGAGTCTCAGCAAGACCTTCCCGCTGTGAGTGTGGGATTCCGCCGGCGGCGGCACTCCCACCCCCGTGTCGAGGCACGCCTGAATCCAGGCTTCCGCGGCGGACTCCAGGTTCTCGTAGGCTTCCTCCAGGCTCTCACCCTCGGCAAAGCACCCAGGGAACTCCTGAATCCGCGCGGCGAACCCACGATCTGGGTCGGGTACCACCACGCGCGCGTACGGTTGGGACAAGTACTCGTGCGCTTGACTAGTGGTAGACATCTTCACCTCCTTCGTCCGAATCATCGAGAGCCTCGATTTCATCCAAGTCGTCTTCGAGATGGTCGAGGATGCTCTTGACAGTGCCTCGTCTCATCTCTCCTGGGTGCTTGGGGATCGACAACGGGAAACGCCCCTTCATGACCCATGTGGGATGTTTCCCGCGGGCATGGAGCCTTCGCCCGACACGCCTCGCCACAGACTCTAGCTCGCTACCTCGGACGCCGCCCTTATTGCGAAGGGCCGCAATCTCTTGACGGAGCCTGGCGATCTTCTTCGGACTCATAGTATCGCCAGTGATATCATCTTTGCAACCTAATTCGACCTGTTCAACGTCGGTGAGGACTCACCCATGCACGCACCCCTGTCTGTCGCCGTGACCCTCTGGGGTGACCCCTGGCTTTAGGAGACGGTCACGAGTTCGAGGGCTCCTTGGAGCAGTCACCTGCGAACCACTGGCTGCACGCGGCTGAGGCGCGTAGGCGATCGAGGAAGAGGGGCGGCGAGCACTCAGGAGACGCGATGAGCCGCACGGTGTCGGCGACCCCCGCAAGGACGGGTTGGCGATCCGCTACTAGGCGCCGGCTAGCGTCCCTGGCGCACCTCGACGTTACCCGAGGCCGTGCTCAGGCGGATCTCTGGACCGCCCGCGCCGCGCACCACCGTCTTGCGCTCGTAGGTCTGTCCGTGTCGCTCGTAGGTTTCCTCGGAGGTAAAGGCGAAGGGGCTGCGAATGCGACCGCGGTCCTGACGCTTGCTCATGATCAGGGTGAAGTCGGATCCGAATCCAGCCGTCAGCTGGACGTTCCCGGACGCCGAGGACAGCTCCAGGTCGTGTGTCTGGATGGCGTTCAGCCGCACCGTGACGTCGCCCGAGGCCGAGGAGAAGCGACTGGCGCCGCTGAGCTCGCTGTCGTACACGCGCACGTCCCCGCTGGCTGAGCTGGCCTTCAAGATGCCCGTACTGTTGCGCACCGTGACGTTGCCGGAGGCGGTCGAGAACTCGAATCCCCGGCCGCCGATCACGGCATCGAGGTCGATGTCGCCGCTCGCGGTGCTCATCTCGACACCCTCGCCCACCGTGACGTTCGACAGCTTGAAATCGCCGCTGGCGGTCGAAATGTCGGATCCGGCCAGGATGCCGCCGCCACGCAGCACGAAGTCGCCGCTGGCGGTGTCGATCTCGAAGCGAGCGCTCACGAACTCGGCTTCCACGCCGCCGGACGCCGTGTCCATCACGATCGTCAGCCGGGCCGAAGCCGGAACCGCCAGGATCCAGCGGACGCTCCCTCGACTGCTGCCGTGTCCCCACTCCTCGTGGATGTTCAGCGTCGAGCCGTGCTGCTCGACCTCGCCGCGAAAGGCTCCGCCGGGACGCACGTTCTGCTCCAGACGGAGCTCGAACTCGTTGCCGTCGGCAAGACCTATCTCCAGGTCGCCCGACGTGCCGTCGAGGTTGATCCGGTCGATGCCGGAGAAGCTCCAGGTCTGCTCGCTCTGTGCGGCGACCGGCGATACGACAACCGCGCCCATCAGCGCGGCCAGGGAGATGCGTTGCCAAGCCTTCATGCTCGGAGACTCCTTCGGTTGGAGGGCATACGGGGAGCACGGTATTCGATCTCACTGGGTGAGACGCGGGCGACTGGAGGATGGTTGGAACCTAGCAGCCCGTGGCAGAAGTGGCGTGGGCTGCTAGAGGCGGGAGATGGCGGCGGGGTGCGCTCAGCGAGCTCGTTCCGCCTGCTTCCGGTACCAGCGGCGATCCAGGTGCTGCCATCGATATACAGAACTTATCGCTGAAGGCTCAGGAATCGGGTGCTAGTGCAGCGTGGTGCCCATGGCGTACCGCCCGTCCTGGAACTCGCCGCACAGCGTGGCCACCAGCGGGTGGCTGATCGGCTGACCGCCGTCGTCCGGCTCGAGGTTTCGCTCGGCCACGTAGGTCGTGTGCTCAGCCCCGTCGACGAGCACGTGATACCAGGGACTGTCCTTCGGCGGGCAAGACCGCGCCACCATCTCGTACCACTCGTCGGCGCCCTGAAATGTGGCATCGACGTCGAAGATGACGCCACGGTAGTCGAACTTCATGTGATGGACGATCTGGCCGACGAAGAACCTGGCAGTGTGCTCCATGACACCCGTCACGTTATCACGCACGCCGTGTGCCGACGTGAGTTTCCTGAGTAGGTTGCTCAGCCGGTGCTCGAACTTCGCACCCGGCTACCGCAGCGAAGCTGGGATGCGGAAGCAGCATCGCTGCGATGACCAGCAAGGCGGCGGCTCTCGGAACGAACGTGCTTTCCATGGGCCATCTCATCGGCCCGCAACGCCGGCTCTGTCAGCCTTCGGGGCTACGTAGCCGCGCCGGGCTACGACTTTCAGGCCCGGCCGCCTGACCTCTATCTGCAGCTTCCGATACTTGCCGTCCCGCGCACGATTGCTCGACGTGAACGAGAGCAGGTAGTAGCTGCTGTTCTCCTCGCCGATCCGTCGAACCGAAGGCTCGATGCTCGTCTGGTTGTAGAAGTAGCGGCCGCCCGTCTCATTGGCGAGTGGGGACAGCCCCCCTACTGCATAGCGAGCGTGACGACGGAAAAAGCGACGCTGGTGCGCGAGCTCCAGGTCGATCGAGTAGACGGTGCTGTTCGATTCGTTGAGCGCATCGACCGTGTCGTTGATGTCAACGAGAAAACGCCTGGTGTGCAGCTCGTTTGACAGGAAGATGATGGTCTTACGGCCGGGAAGGCCTCCTAGCTCTTCGCCAAGGCTCCTGAGTGCCTCGTAGACATATCGCTCGCCGGAGTGCGGGTAATGATGGTAGTCCACCCGCAGGAGCGGGAGGTTGCGAATGGCGCCGATGGTCGCGTCCTTGGAGGCCCCGAATTGTTGAAGCACTTTGACCGAGTAGCCGATGTCGACCACCATGACCTCATCGTTCTCGGTCAGGAACGCCGTCACGAAGCCCTCGAGCGCGTCTCGGGCTCTCACCAACGATGAGAACCTGGCGCCCAGCCGGTTGATGACGAAGACGAATCGGCGTGGCGTAACCTCCGCCGCCTCGTCAGAGCTCGAGCCGATCATCTGGACGCTGTCCAGCCGCTGTCTGACGCCGTCCTCGTAGACCTCGAAGTCGTCCAGCGCCAGACCGGATACCGGCAGTCCCTTGTCGTCCAGAATCAGCACGTCCGTCTGGATCGCGGTGACGTCCACCCGGTACTGAGGAGCCACCTGGGGCGGCAGCGGGCTGGCCGAATTGGCAATGGCCAACGTGGATAGGGCAAGGGGCAACACAATCCAACTGCGCAGCCTGGTCATGACATCCTCCATCGAGTTGGTGTGAGAGTGGGCCCAAGTGCACACTCGATGGTGAGTGCAAGGCAGGCGGGGTTCCTTACAGTTGCGCGTCACGGCGCCTGTGTGGTGGCTTACATCAGGACCGGCGGAGCTCGCCGGAACCGTGATCGGTGCCACGCCAAACAGGCTCACGATGATCGCGTCGGCACCGGTGCGCTCGAGAGCCAGGCGGCGCGGCCCAGAGACTGAAACTGGTCTGTCAGTGCTGGATACGGGTCAGGACGATCACTACCAACAGCTCGGATGCGCTCAGCACACCGACACCGAACTGCTCGAGCAACGCAGGCGCCTCGACGCGAACGATCATCTCGACCTGTTGTTCCAGCTGCTCTGCTTCTAACGCTTCACGACGATCTGGATCTCCACCATCGATCGACCCATCAGGCGGCTTCCCACCACCGTCGGCTCGGGCGCATCCGGCCCCAGCGTCTCATCCAGGGCAGCCCGCACGGTGTCCCAGTCCCGGATGTCAGCCAGGTAGACCCACACTTCTTCGACATCGTCGAAGCCTACTGAGGCCGCATCGAGCGTCGATCGGATGGAACCCAACGCCACGCGGGCTTGCCCCGCCGCATCGCTACCCTGCCCCGTCATGCCCGCCACGTAGACACGGTCGCCCGTATCGATGGCCGGCGACAACGGGATGTGGCGACGCGCTTGTCCCTCGGGGCGCACGACACTCCTCTCGCCTGAGGATACCGCCACGCACTGAATCTCCGTGGAGAAGACGGCGTTCATGAGCGCAGCACGCACCGTAGCACGCGCCGGCGGATCGTCTTCGGACACGAACTCCGCGTAGGCCCCGTTCATGTCACCAAAGCTACGGGGGTCATCCAGGAAGACCTTGCAGCTGACCAGGTCTTCGTAGCTCATTCCCGCCTCCTCCAGAATGAGGCCGATGTTGCCGAAGACCCGCCGTGTCTGCGTCCGTACATCACCCGTTACGGGCTGGTAGGTCTCCGGACTCCGGCTGGTCGCGCCGGCGATGAACAGCGTGTTCGCCACCTTGATTCCCCAGGAATACGGGAGCGCCGGAGATCTCAGGCCACCTGGAGTGACGATTTCCTTGGGGCCGCCGGTTGCCACCACCGAGATCTGGATCAGAGCCGCGGGATCCAAGAGGTCGGCTTGCACCGTGGCTCGGGTGGGAGGATTGGTCTGGAAGTACGTGCGATAGACGCCGTTCATCGCCTGGAAGTGGCGCGTGTCCCGTAGGAACACGTTGGAGACGACGACGTCCGAGTAACCCAGGCCATGCTGGCGAAGTGCCTCACCCAGATGATCGAGCGTGGCGGCCGTCTGCTCCTCGACAGTGGTGAGCGCCACGCCCCCCGCCTCGATGCCGGTCACATTCGAGATATAGACGAACTCCGCACTCTGCGCCGAGATCTGCGGCGGCGACGCCAACGCGAGGGCGAACAGGCACAAGACGAAGGTGCATCGGATGCTCGCTGCTATCATCCGGTCATCTCCTGGGATGAGGACTTTCCTGCAGAACCCTATCAGTGGTGACGCATGGCGGCCTCTCACCTCACCGACAGCCGGATCGGCCGACGCCGGTGAACATCCGACGCCCCGAGTGAATGGCGCAAACGCGCGACCGAGGTATTCTGCCATCTCCTGGCAGGTCCCAGGACGGCGTCAGCAAGCCCTTGAAACACTCGGGAGACTCGTCATGAAACACCTCGTCTACGTCACGCTGGTCGCGCTGGTCTGGTCAGGCACCGTTTCGGCTCAAGAAGGCCCCCTGCCGACCGTCCACAAGGTCCGCAACTACCTGCCTCACATGACCGTGCCGGAGGTACAGGATCTCCTGACACGCTCCGACATGGTGATCATCCCGGTGGCGTCGCTCGAACAGCACGGGCTCCATCTGCCGATCGGGACGGATTACCTAAACGGAGTCGAGCGGGCCAAGCTGATCGCACAGCAAGCCGACGTGCTGGTTGCTCCCATCTTGCTCCCCGGCCAATCCCCCTACCACATGGGGTTCGCGGGCACAGTCACCCTGCCCTCGACACTCATCCAGGAGGTCTACGTCGAGGCGGCAAGGAGCCTGATGCGTCACGGCTTCAAGCGCTTCCTGATCTTGAACTCGCACGGCGGAAACGCCGCCATCACGAGGTTCATCGTCGATCGCATCAACCAGGAAACCGAAGGGATCGCCGTGGACCTGGGTTCGGTGCTGGGACCGTTCAGACAGCGTGTGGCTGCCCGGCCGGAACAGGACGCCGGCCCGCCCGTTTTAGACCGGCACGGCGGAACGTCGGAGACGTCCAACTCGATGTACCTGATCCCCGAGTTGGTCGACCTGGAGGCCGCCGTCACCGCTGAGCTCACCCTGCCGCCTCATCTGGAGCGTATCCTGCCCCAGGTGCTTGCAGGCGATCCGACCGCGTTAGCGGTGTTTCTCGCCGAGGGCTTGAAAGACGAAGCAACAGGCAAGGGTACGTCGGCGGCCGAGATGACAAGCACCGGCGTATGGGGCGTCCGAGACCCGCGGGAGTCCACGGCGGAGCGAGGGCGGGCCGCGACCGAGTCGATGGTCACGGCGGCCGTCGCCTTCATCGAGCGCTGGAACGAGCTGCGGCCACCGGGAACGGGGGGCCGTTAGCGAGGAGCTAACCAGTCCCCCGGTCACGTCGCTACGTTCAGTGAACTTCGACGACCATGAAGGTGACGTCATCGTCGGAGGCCGCTCCGTTGGAGTGCTCGGACAAGGCATCGAGCACCGCGCGCTTGATGTCGCGGACCGTGCCCCCGGCGGCCTCCTCGAGCGCCCGCGCAACGCCGTCTCGACCGAAGGGTTTCCCGTCGCTGTTCGTGGCTTCGATCAGTCCATCGGTGTAGAGAAAGATCCGGTCGCCCACGGCGATCGGCCGCACCTCATCATCGTAGGAGGTATTGCCAAACGCACCGAGGGGCAGATTGGCACAGCGGCGAGGCGATCCGAGCATGACCGAGTCCCATCGCGCGTCATCCTGCCGGTAGACGAACATCGGGGGATGCCCGGCGTAGGTGAAGTGGAGGTTCGACTCGGCCCGCCGGAAGGAAACGATCGTCGCGGTGGTCATCGCCTCGTAGCCGCGCTGGCCTACCAACGCATTCAGGTCGGTCATCAGTTCGCTGCCGTCGAGCTCGTTGACACGTGTTTGCAACGCCTCGTAGAGCCACTGGCTAATCTCGCTCACTGACTCACCGTGTCCCCGCACATCCGCGAGTGCAACCCGGGTGATCGCTTCGCCGGAGCAGACGCTCAGGTAGTAGATGTCGCCACCTTTCGCTCCCTCTGCGGCGCGGGAGTGGATGCTGGCGATGAAGCCGCCGCCCTGCACGTCGGCGTCCTTGCCCCGAACGCCGCCCCATATTTCAGCACAGCCTATTTCTTGCATTCGCTTAACCTACCTTGTTCCCGACCGGATCTATGCGCCAGAGTGTGCCTCGACCTACGGCGACCTCGCATGTAGGTGAAACCGGAGCCCGATTTGTTACAAGAGTTCAGGTAGAGACATCGAGGAGCGCCGCGCTGATCCGCGGGCACCAACGCTCCTCGGAGAGGGTTACCTGGATGAACGGGTCGAACACAGAACATGAGACCTTCCGCGATCCGGCGTTCGTGGAACGCTTGCGCACCGGCGAGGCGGAGGCCACCCAGGCCGTGATTCGCGCCTACCTGCCCCAGGTAGTGCGCGCCGCCCGCGGCGCGGGCCTCCCCACCGAAGAAGCCGAGGACGTAGCCCAGGCGACGTTTCTGACCTTCCTGAACGTAGTGAAACGATTCGAGGGGCGCTCGCACGTGCGCACCTTCCTGTTCGGCATCCTCTACAAGAAGATCGCCGAGAAGAGACGGCAGCAAGCCCGCGAGCGCCAGACCGATTCGATAGACGACCTCATGGAAAGCCGCTTCAGGCCCGACGGCCGCTGGCACACGCCTCCACGGCCCATCGACGAGTGTTTCCACGATGGGGAGGTTCGTCAGCAGATCGACGGCTGCCTCGAGGGACTCTCGTTGAACCAGCGCATGGCCTTCGTCCTGCGGGAATCCGAGGGGCTAACGACCGAGGAGATTTGTAAGATCCTGGATGTGTCGCGCACCAACCTGGGTGTACTGCTCTATCGGGCGCGAAATCGCCTGCGGGAGTGTCTGGAAGCCAAAGGCGTGAAGCCGTAAAGGGTACAGATGCTGAACTGCAAAGAGATCTGCCGAAAGATCGCTTCCGATGAATACGCCGAGGCGACCGGCTGGGAACGGCTGGTCGTCCGCTTCCATCTCTGGCGTTGCAGGGACTGTAGCTGCTACCAGGAGCAGCTACAGACAATGGGGGCGTCGATGCGACAGCTCCTGCACGAGGATCCCCCCGCTGCCACTACCCTGGAGCGCATCGAGCGCGAGCTACTCAACCGCGCAGAGCCAAGAACTCCTCCGGGTCGAACGCATCCACCTGGATCACCTCGTCCCTGATCTCGTCGGCCTCCAGCACCTTGTGGCGTTCCTCTTCTGAGATGATCCCGGCCTCCAGGGCCTGCTCGAGCAGCACA
>JACZXM010000115.1 GCA_022571615.1 Acidobacteriota bacterium
CGACATCCTGGTTTGGAAGGACACCGCCATCGTGCCGGTGGCCTCGACCGTCGACCTGCTCGTCGATATGAGCAATCCTGGGGTGTGGATGCTGCACTGCCACATCGCCGAGCACCTACACGCCGGCATGATGACCTCCTTCACGGTCACCGAGTAGAACCGGTTGGCCCAACCTCCGGTCATCGCCTGTTTCATCAGCCCCCACGGGTTCGGGCACGCGGCCAGGGCGGCAGCCGTGATCGAGGCCCTCCGGCGTCGCCGGCCCGGACTTGGGGCCGAGATCTTCACCACCGTTGCGACCTGGTTCCTGCAACAGTCGCTGGGCGGCGGGTTCCGCCAACACACGGTCGTTACCGACGTCGGGCTGGTGCAGCGCAACGCCCTGGAGGAAGACCTGGCGGCAACGCTGGTTGGGCTCGATCGACTGCTGCCGCCCGATCCTGAGATCGTCGCGCAGCTTGCCCGGCGGGTGAACGAGTCCGGATGCTGCGTTCTCCTTGCCGATATCGCGCCACTGGGCCTGGCGGTCGGTGAGCGAGCGGGGATACCGACCGTGTTGGTGGAGAACTTCACATGGGATTGGATCTACCGCGCCTACCAGCCCGTATGTCCCGGGCTCGAGCCGCATATCGAGACCATTCGGCAGCTCAACCGAGCCGCCACGTTACACATCCAGGCCGAGCCCGTTTGCCAGCACGTCGCCGGCGCGGTGCAGGTGTCGCTGATTGCTCGCGCCACCCGCCGGGGGAGGATAGAGACACGCACCGAGCTCGGAGTCCCGGAGTCCGAGACGCTCATCCTGGTGACCATGGGTGGGCTACCTTGGCTCTTCGGGCCGCTTGGCGATCTGGAGAGCCTGCCGATGCGATTCCTGCTGCTATCGGATTCTCGGGCCCAGCAATCAGTGCCCTCCAATGTTCGCGTCCTGGCCTCGAGCTCGGGCATCTACCATCCCGATCTGGTATGTGCGGCCGACGTCGTGGTCGGCAAGCTGGGGTACTCCACGCTGGCCGAGGCGGTTTCAGCCGGGTCGCCCTATCTGTACGTCGAGCGGCCGGCGTTTCCGGAAACCGAGGTGCTCGCGGCCTACGCCGACGCAGCCGTGCCCACCGCACGGATGACCGAGTCGGAGTTTCGCTCCGGATCCTGGGTGCGGCACCTGCCGACGCTGCTGGCCGCCGGCAGGGTCGAGCCCCGTCTTGCAGACGGAGCCGAGCAGGTCGTCGACGAGATCTGCGCCCTAGCGGCCTGGTGAGAAACTCCGCTTCTGATGTACGATGAAGTCAATGGGCGAAGATTTTGAACAGGCGCGGGCGGCCGTCGAGAACATTGCTAGGAATCCCAACGCCACCCTAGCTCACTTCAACCACATCGCCACAAGATACGGCGCGATGCGGGATTTGGACAACCGCGCCGTCCGCCGCGTGAGCCGCATTCTCGCGTCCGACTCCAGCCGAAATGGAGTTCTCCACCTACTCGATGTGGGCACGGGTACCGGAAGATACATCGACGCGATCGCCGTGCGCTTGGCGTCCAAATTCTCGAGAGAGTCCGTGGTACTTGGCGTGGATCTCAATGCCGCCATGTTGCGCCGTGGTGTGCAACCTGGAGAAGCGTCAAGGCTTCCAGTCAGACGCCTCGTTGCCCGGGCTGAGGCGTTGCCTTTCCGTGAAGCGAGTTTCGATGCCCTTTTCTGCTTCAATGCCATTCACCACTTCGATTTGGCTGGCTTCGTCCGTCAGGCGTCGCTCATTCTCAGGCCAAACGGTCGATTGTTCATTTACACTCGCACCGAGGAGCAAAACCGAGAAACGATCTGGGGACGATATTTCCCCGGTTTTCTCGAACGGGAGACACGTCTCAGGACAATCGGCGAGATCGCGCTCACGCTACGCGCAGACGGGGCGTTCCCCAACGTACGGCTGCAGAACATCCCATGGACGTTGACGACCTCGTTAGCGCGGCTCGTTGACCAAGTGCACGCGCGTCATTATTCGACGTTCAGCTTATTCCCCCCCGATGAGCTGTTGGTAGCTGCCGATGTATTTCACCGCCGAGTGCAACAGACCTTCTCGGATCCCATGAGACTCGAGATTTCGAATCCTCATCTTCTAGTTGAGGCCCAACGGGCTACTTGACTCGGGCTGAGGCGAAAGACTCGCCGTCGAGGAACGGACCCTTCGGGGCTGGCCAGAGAGCGCTGTTGACGTTCTCGAGAACGGCGAGGTCCCGCCTCTCGCTTCCCTGACTGCGCCGAGGGGAAATCGAACGACCCTCACGGACCGTTCTTCAGCAGCCTGCTAATGCCCGACTGACGCGGTATCCTGTGGGGGACCGATCATAACTTCTGCCGCGGTGGAGGCGGCGCCCCACCCAATGATGCCGCATGCCTCTGCACGCGACTGTCACATCCGGGAGGCAACATGGAACGACCTGGTTTCGGCAACGTGTCGGTCGGTGACTTTCGACCACCGAACATTCAGATACCCAAGGGCGCCGCCGGATTCGTGCCGCTGGCCATTCTGGTCGTAGTGCTGTTGTGGAGCGCCTTCTACACCGTGGAGCCGGAGGAAGTCGGCGTTGTCTTGACGTTCGGGAAGTTCAGCAAGACCACCGAACCCGGCCTGCACTTCAAGCTCCCGTACCCGGTCCAGACGGTTATCAAGGTACCGGTGCAGCGGCAACTCAAGCAGGAGTTCGGCTTCCGCACCGCTCCCGCAGGCGTTCGATCGCAGTTTGCGAATGTTGCGAATGTCTCGGCCGAGTCGCTAATGCTCACCGGCGATCTGAACGTGGGCGTGGTGGAGTGGACGACGCAGTATCGCGTCTCCGATCCGTACCTGTATACGTTCAAGGTTCGCGACGTGGACTCGACCTTCCGTGACATGAACGAGGCGGTCATGCGCGCCGTGGTCGGTGACCGCAGCGTCAGCGAGATGCTGACCATCGGCCGCCAAGAGATCGCCACCGAGGTGGAAGTTCGGCTGCAGGAAATGTGCGATCAATACGAGACCGGGATCCGCATCGAGCAGGTCGTGTTGCAGGATGTCAATCCTCCCGAGCCGGTCAGGCCGTCCTTCAACGAGGTCAACCAGGCGCAGCAGGAGCGGGAGCGGATGATCAACGAGGCGCGAGCCGACTTCAACCGTGTGATCCCCCGCGCCCGGGGCGAGGCCGCGCAGACGATCTTCGCCGCCGAGGGCTACGCCACCGATCGGGTCAACCGCGCCGAGGGCGACGCGGACCGCTTCCGAGCCCTGTATCAGGCCTACCGGCGAGCTCCCGAGGTTACCCGGCGAAGACTGTATCTGGAAACCATGCTGGATCTGCTGCCGTCCATTCGGAGCAAGGTGATCATCGACGAGGACATCAAGGGAATACTGCCGTTGCTCAACCTGCAGGGTGAGGTCACCATGCCCGGTGCGCAAGATAGCCAGGAGCAAAGTCGATGAAGGGCCTGAGCATGGGTTTCGCGATCGGTATTGTCATCGTCGCCGTTCTGATCCTGGGCGGTGCAACCTACATCGTGGACGAGACACAGCAGGTGGTGATCACGCAGTTCGGGGAACCGGTGGGGGATCCGATCACCGAGCCGGGGCTGCACTTCAAGATCCCGATGATCCAAACCGCCATCCGCTTCGACAAGCGATTTCTGGAGTGGGACGGCGCCCCGAATCAGTTACCGACGCGCGACAAGCGATTCATCCACGTGGACACCTATGCCCGCTGGCGCATCACCGATCCCCTGAAGTTCCTCCAGCGTCTGCGCGACGAGCGCGGAGCGCAGTCGCGGCTCGATGACATCCTCGGTGGCGAGACCCGCAACACCATCGCCAAGCACGACCTGATCGAGGTGGTACGAAGCACGAACCGGGAGTTCGCTCTCTCCGACGATCTCGCCGACAGCGCGGGGGCCCGCGACCAGACCGCGGCGGTAGTGATCGAGAGCGGCCGCGCCAAACTGGCGGCGGAGGTTCTGGCGGCGGCACAGCAACGCACGGGCGACCTGGGGATCGAGATCCTCGATTTCCAGTTCAAGCGCCTCAACTATGTCGAGGAGGTGCGCCGCGAGGTGTACAACCGCATGATCTCGGAGCGGCAACGCATCGCCGAGAGGTTCCGCTCCGAGGGCGCGGGCGAGGCAGCACGGATCGCCGGCGAGAAGGAACGCGACTTGCAGCGAATTACTTCCGAGGCGTACCGGCGCGCGCAGGAGGTCAAGGGAGCGGCCGACGCGGAGGCGGCCACGATCTACGCCGATGCCTACAACGCCGACCCTGATTTCTACCGCTTCGTCAAGACGCTCGAGGTATACCGCGAGACCTTGCGAACGAACACGACGCTGCTGCTTGGCACCGGCGGCGAGTTCCTGCGCTTCCTCAAGAGCTCGCGCTAGCAGGCCTGCCAGGACAACGTGATTTCCCCCACAACTGAGGGCGGCGGCATGGATTTCGGTGCCGCTGCTCGGCTACCATGGGGACTCCCATCCGGGGAGATTCGCGATGCAACGTGCCACCGCCATTGCCGTCACCATCGTTGTCCTGATCGCAGCGATCGCAGTCTACATGCTCGTTGGCCGCGACGCCCCCGCTCCGGAGCCGGTCGCCGAGCCGGAGCCTGCCGCCCCCGCCAGTGAGGCGGAGGAGGTAGCGCCGCCAGAGATCGTGTTACCGCCGCTGGCGGAAAGCGACGCGCTGGTGCTAGGTCTCGCCGCCGATCTCGGTGTGTCACCGGGTATGATCGCGGCCTTGCGCGTCGACCTGGTTCGCACCTTCGTGAAGGCTGTGGATGCCGTCGCTAGCGGCGAGACACCGCGCCAGCAGCTGGCGTTTCTCGCCCCCGAGGGTGATTTCCCCACCGTGCAGCGCGACGGCTTGTTCTTCGCCGATGCGTCCGGTTTCGCTCGCTATGACACCGCGGCGGCAGAGGTGGCGGCGCTCGATGCCGAATCCCTGGTCAGCGGCTTCGAGACCATCGAGCCGCTGGCAAACGAGGCGTTCGTCGAGATCGGAGGAGCCGAGATCGGGTTCCGCCGACGCCTGATCCAGGCTCTCGATGTCTTGCTGGCAGCTCCGCAGATCGAGGGAGAGCCGCGGCTGCTCGACGTCGCAGTGGACCGGTTCGAGTACGCGGAGCCGCAGCTGGAGGATCTGCCTCCGGTGCAAAAGCAGCTCCTGCGGATGGGACCGCGAAACCAGGCCCTCATCCAGCGCAAGCTGCAGCAGATCCGCGACTTGCTGGCTGGCGCGTAGGGTCGTTGCTGGCGCAGCTGCCAGACGATTGGATGTTGCGAGTGCAGAGGCGCGCCCGCGCTCCCGCTGGATGGCTCGTCGCCTGTGCCATGCTGCTGGGCCCCCCAGCCAGGGTGGCAATCGCTGGTTTCACCTGTACCCCGACGAACGCACACCGCACGGGGATCCACTGCACTGGAGCAGCGTCGATCAGAACTGGAACTCCATGTGCGCCGAGTGCCACTTGACCGGCGTGCGCAAGGGTTACTTGGCGGCAAAGGATCGCTATAAGACGACCTCGGCGGAGATCGATGTCTCGTGTGAGGTCCTGTAAACAAATCTGGTACGCGATCTGGAGCGGGAGCGATGACGGCAACAACGTCGTTGCCCTGGGGCCTGCTAGCGGTGTAACCAGACCCGTCACACTTCCACCACGGCCTGCTAGAGTTGGAAATGACCACGGAGCAAGACTGATGCGAATTGTCGTGGCGCTGGGCGGCAACGCGCTGTTGCGCCGAGGCGAGCAGATGACGGCCGAGCGCCAGCGTGAGAACGTGCGCCTGGCAGCCCGGGCGCTGGCGCCCCTGGCTCGAGAACACGAGCTGGTGATCTCGCACGGCAACGGCCCGCAAGTGGGGATGCTGGCGCTGCAATCGGCCGCGTTGCACGATGTCGAGCCCTATCCGCTGGACGTTCTTGGGGCCCAGACCGAGGGCATGATCGGGTACCTGATCGAGCAGGAGCTCGGCAACCTGCTTCCGTACGAGCAGCCGTTTGCCACCATCCTGACGATGGTGCGGGTCGACCCCGACGATCCCGCCTTCGCGGCGCCGAGCAAGCCCATCGGGCCGGTGTATGCGGAGCCGGAGGCCCGTAGGCTGGAGGCCGAGAAGGGCTGGTCCATCGCCCGGGATGGAGAGGGTTGGCGGCGCGTGGTGCCCTCACCCCGACCGCAGCATATCTTCGAGATCCGTCCGATCCGCTGGCTGATGGAACGAGGTGTGATCGTCATCTGTACCGGTGGCGGTGGGATCCCCACCATGTACCGGGCAGACGGCACGCTCCAAGGCGCCGAGGTGGTGATCGACAAGGATCTCGCCAGCGCGTTGCTCGCCAAGCAACTGCGGGCCGACATCCTGGTGCTGGCGACCGATGTTCAGGGCGTGTATCGCAACTGGGGCACCGAGCATGCGGAGCAGATCAGCCGGGTGACGCCGTCTGCCCTCCGGGCGGAGGACTTCGCCTCGGGTTCAATGGGTCCGAAGGTCGATGCGGCCTGTAGCTTTGTCGAGCGCACCGGCGGTATCGCCGCGATCGGGGCGATGACCGATCTCGAGCTCATGGTTCGAGGTGAGGCAGGTACCACGGTCGCACTCTGAATCCGGTGTGCAAGCCTGCCGGCCGTGGTATCGTGCTGCGGCCCCGCGTGCAGTGACATCAACCGAACTTCGAGGTGACCGTGACCATCCATCGGCCGCCCACCGCGGTGTGCGCATCCCTGCTGTTGGTAGCCCTGTCGTTTGCCTGTTCGCCTGCCGACAACGCGTCCTCGCCGAGTTCGGACGCGCCGTGGGCCGAGTTCCCGTGCGATCCCGACAACGGCGGCATTGACCTTCCGGAGGGATTCTGTGGCACCGTGTTCGCCGACGAGCTCGGTGTAGCTCGCCACCTGGCGGTGAAGGCAAACGGCGACGTGTACGTCGCGCGCGCTCCGATCCGCCGGCGCGGAGAGGACGGCGACATTGTCGTGGACTCGCCCGGAGGCGTGGTCGCGCTGCGGGATACCGACGGTGACGGCAAGGCCGATCTCGTGGAGGAGCTCGACCCGATCGCGGGCACCGGACTTGCGATTCATGACGGCCACCTGTACTACTCCACGGCGACCGAGATCTACCGCGTCGAGCTGTCCGACGATCTTCTCCCCGCTGCAGCTCCTGAGCTGCTGGTGTCCGGCTTCCCCTCCCAGAGCCAGCATGCTTCCAAACCGATGACTTTCGATGGCGCTGGCAACATGTACGTCACTGTGGGCGGCCCGTCCAATGCCTGCCAGCAGGACATGCGGACACCTGGCTCCCCGGGGCGGGACCCCTGCCCGCAGCTACAATGGCACGGAGGTATCTGGCGCTTCGACGCTAGCCGCCCGGGGCAGACCCACCAGGGCGACGGCCACCGGTATGCTACTGGCATCCGCAATGGGTTGGCCCTGGACTGGAACCCGCAGGTGGATGCCCTGTTCGCCATTCAGCACGGGCGCGACTCCCTGTCGCAGCTGTTTCCGGACCAGTATTCCAACCAGGTGAGTGCCGAGCTTCCTGCTGAAGAGGTGTTTCGGGTCGGCGAAGGGGACGACTTCGGCTGGCCGTACTGCTACTACGATCCGGCGCAACAAAAGAAGGTTCTGGCCCCGGAGTACGGAGGCGATGGCGAGACGGTCGGAAGATGCGCAGAGGTCGCTCCCACGCTGTTCGCGTTTCCGGCGCATTGGGCTCCGAACGATTTGCTCTTCTATCGCGACGGTACGTTCGGGGCGCACTACGAGAACGGCGCGTTCATCGCGTTCCACGGATCCTGGAACCGCGGGCCGTTCGAGCAGCAGGGATACAAGGTCGTGTTCCTGCCCTTCGCCGACGGCATACCCTCGGGGTCGGCGGAGAACTTCGCTGTCGGGTTCCCGCAGGTGCAGGAGGTTCGAACCCCGGGTGACGCGGTGTATCGGCCGACTGGCCTGGCACAGGGACCGGACGGAAGCCTCTACATCGCCGATTCCCGCCGCGGGCGCATTTGGCGCGTGCGCGTGGAGGCGCAGAGCACGGCCGACGAACCCCCCCGGTAGCAGCCCGTGGTAGGGTTACTCGTTGCCTGCCGCGGGCGTAACCGGTAGCGTGATCTCGACGATCAGACCGC
>JACZXM010000116.1 GCA_022571615.1 Acidobacteriota bacterium
GGCGCAACGTCAGCAGGACGTGGGCGATCCCGCCGCGCGGATACACCAGCACCAAGCCGGCCGCCGATCGACAATCGGCCGGCGCCTTGCCAGGGCGCCAGCCACGCCGTGGCCGCGGCGCCAGCATCAACTGGGCATCGGGTCCCGGCAAATCGCCACGTAGCGCGATCTCGAGGCGCTCGACGATATGTGAGAATGAGGCCGTGCCCATGCTCGTCAACGGTCCGGTCCGGGCGGCGAGGAAAACCGATGCTGTCGAGTGCTTAGAATAGGGGACAGGCTGGGTCCTCGTCGTTTTCCCTCCCCTAGCAGGCCGTGGTGGCCTGCTAAGGCCTTCGTGATGTCGCCGGAGAGCAGCAAAACATCATGACTCGAGAGGTCGCGCGCGCGATCTGGTATGGCGCGGTACTGGCGGCCACGCTGGCTTGGCCGCATCATGAGGGTCCAGAATCCGGGCCCAACCCGCCCGTCTTTCCGACCCCTGCGGTGGCCGCACCTGTGGCCCGCCCGCAACCACCGTTCGGAGCGCCGTCGCTGGCTCGCCAGTACGCAAACGCCAAGCGGCTGCCGCTGGATCGCCGCGTCGATACCAGGGCCCTATACCGGCAGGCGGAGGGTCACCTTTCCGGCATGCCGGTGTTCTCCAGTGCGCTGAACCGGTATCTGGGGGCGCCCGAGGCCCGAGCGGCTCGGTCCGGGAAAGGGCCTTTCAAGGGCAAATGGCGGCCCCTCGGGCCGGGCAATATCGGTGGTCGCACGCGCACGCTGGTGATCGATCCAGGAAAGCCCGACACCATGATCGCGGGCGGGGTCTCGGGCGGTGTGTGGAGGACGACCAACGGGGGACAAAGCTGGAAACCCCTCGGTACCGGGTTGGCCAACATCGCGGTCAACGCCTTGGCCATGCACCCGAAGGACTCCTCGAGGTTGTACGTGGGCACCGGCGAGGGCTACTTCCGTGAGGATGTGAGGGGCACCGGCCTGCCGCTACGCGGCGGCGGCGTTTTCAGGAGCACCAACGGCGGCAAGCGCTGGAAGATGCTGGCGGCCACCGAGGGCGAGGATTTCTGGTTCGTCAACGATCTGGTGTTCTCGGCCAATGGCAAGCGCCTCTACGCTGCCACCCGAAGCGGCGTGCACCGGAGCGACGACGAGGGCAAGACGTGGCAGCAGATCCTGGAACCCGATGTCAAAGGAGGCTGCCTGGACCTGGCGATTCGGGCCGATCGTAGCGACGATGTGCTGTTTGCCTCCTGCGGCACATTCGAGCAGGCGACAATCTGGCGTAGCGAAGATGCGGCGGCCCGTGCGCGAGGCGGGAAGGGGCCGAAGTTCGAGGCCGTTCTGGAAGATCCAGGGATGGGGC
The DNA here is from genome assembly GCA_022571615.1 of Acidobacteriota bacterium. Classification (GTDB taxonomy): domain Bacteria; phylum Acidobacteriota; class UBA890; order UBA890; family WLXD01; genus JACZXM01. Next base: position 1,367 of record JACZXM010000116.1, read on the forward strand.
GGACCTCGATCGCGATCGCCCCCTCCGACCAGAATGTCATCTATGCCCTTGCCGCCAGCAACGACAAAGGTGACTACGAGCAGGGGCTACACGCAGTCTTTCGTTCGACAACGGGCGGAGCGTCCGGGAGCTGGGAGGTGCGGATCCGCAACACCGCCACCGACTTCAACAGCACGCTGCTGCTCCACAATCCCATCGTCGCCTCCCGTACGACATGCGGCTTCTCCGCCGCCGACCTGTTTCTGCCGATGGGTTGGTATGTCAACGCGCTGGCGGTCGATCCGGTCGACCCCGAGGTGGTCTGGGCCGCCGGTGTGGACTGGTTCCGCTCCGACGACGGCGGCCGTAGCTGGGGCGCCGCGTCGTTCTGGTGGGGCGCTCCGGCGCCCGCCTTCGCGCATGCCGACCAGCACACGATGGCCTTCCATCCCGACTACGACGGCCTTGCCAACCGAACGGTCTTCATCAGCAACGACGGGGGAATCTATCGCTCCGACGATGCGGGCGCGACGGTTGCTACCGGCGCCCAGGGGCTCTGCCATCCGGCGAACACGGCGATGGTCTGGACATCACTGAACAACAGCTTCCAGATCACGCAGTTTTACTTCGGCCTGCCGTTTCCCGACGGTGCGGGCCTGCTCGGCGGTGCCCAGGACAACGGCACCCTGCTGGGGTTCCAGGGTAGTGCCGATGGCTGGTTGCGCGTCTTCGGCGGCGACGGGGGCTACGTGGCGATCGATCCGCGCGACCGGCGCGTGTTCTACGTCGAATCGCAGAATGGCAATCTGGTCAAGACCACGAACGGGGGTGTCAGCTTCCGTCCGGCGCGATCCGGTCTGCCGCCAAGCGACGGTCGATTCCTCGACCCCGGCGGCAACTTCGTCTTCATCGCCCCGTTCGTCATGGATCCATCGAACCCCGATACGCTGTGGATCGGCAGCGAAATGATCTACCGGAGCACGGATGGGGCGTCGAGCTGGCAGCAGGCAAGCGAGAAGCTCAAGGGACGCGTCAGCGCTATCTCGGTGGCGCCGGCCGATTCCGGGCGCGTCGTGGCGGGAATCGAGACCGGTTTCCTCTACGTTCATGACGACGCCATGGTGGCCGGCCCTTCGACCCGCTGGAGGGCCAGACGACCACGCAAGGCCTGGGTCACCTCGGTGGCGCATGACCCCGCTGACCCCGATGTCATCTACGCTACCTACGGCGGCTTCGGCGGCAAGCACGTCTATCGTAGCCTCGACGGCGGCCTCAGTTGGACCAGTATCGATGGCAAGGGGGCCACCGGGCTGCCCGACATTCCGATCCATGCGCTGCTGGTGGACCCCGTCGATTCCGATCGCCTGTACCTGGGAACCGACCTCGGCGTGTTCGTGAGCCTGGATCGCGGCGCAAGCTGGGCGCAGGAAAACGCCGGCTTCGGCAACATCGTCACCGAGTCGCTCAGTGTGCTCCGACAGGGAAGCACCCGCTGGGTGTACGCCTTCACGCACGGGCGCGGGGCCTGGCGGGTGCGACTGCGCTAGCTGCGGGTGTCGGCGGAAGGCGCGGGTACAGTTACTCGGAAGGCACGCTCCAGTCTACCTGAAGTTCTCCATCAGCCAGAGCTGGCCGCCGCCCGTGGTGGCCGACCAGGTCATGGTCGTTCCGCCGCGGCTGAAGGATGGGAGCCCCGCGCTGCCCTCGTCGGAGGGCCAGACGATGGTCGTTTCTCCGGTCCTCTCGTCGTACACGTAGAGGCCCCGCGTGGAGCAGCAAGGTGCTTCGCCGGCAGCTAGCGGGCGCGGTATTCCGCTGCCAACGCGGTGCGCTCAGCGCGAGCGTCGCAGCGCTATGCTCACCGTTCGGGTCTCGCCGCCACGGTCGAACGTGAGCTCGAGGCTATCGCCCCAACGCTTGGTCGCCATCAGGCGGTTGAAGACCTCCTTGTCGGCGAGCTCTTGGCCGTCCATCGACAGCAGCCGATCACCGGCCTTGATTCCGGCGCGAGCTCCCGGGCTATCGTCCGGCGCGAACAGCACCGACAATCCCTCGGCCTCAGTGCTGGCCCGGGTGGAAAGACCCAGGCTCGGGTACAGGGTGGCGTCTTCGCCCGGGATTCCCCACACGTAGTTGGCGTAGGAGGCTCGTACCGTGTCGATTCGAAGCCCGTCGGAATCGGTCACCTGTACCGGGATCATCGTGGCGGTGGGGCCGTCGAAGAAATTGCGGGCCTGGCGCTCGATCCCCAGCCCGTAGGACACGTGGCCGGAGCCGATGATCACCACCATGATCGCGTCATCGTCTCCGTGCTCTTGCAGGGCGCGCACGGCGTTGTATCCCATGGTCGCGTCCCAGGTGCACTGGGCTGCGAACATGGACCGCCACTGATCGTCCGTCATTGCGGCGTGCATCGCGTCGTCGTCGCTGAAGTACGACTTGAACAGCCGCAGGTGCTCGGCGTCGTCGGTATCGACGCGCGGCGGCATGTAGGCCGCCTCCTCCTCGGAGAGATTGTCGATGCCCTTCTGGCGCACGGCGCTGACGACGTGGCGCGGAGCATTGAGCGCGAACATGCGTGCCCCGGCGCGCTGCGCGGAAAGGAAGATCTCGCGGTAGTAGGCCCAGTTGTATCCCCAGTGCTCGTACCAGCGCGAGGAGATCACGAACTCGTCCTCGGTCGGACTCTCGTCGATCCACAAGTCCAGCGAGGTTTGCTCGGTGACCGGGAACATCTCCAACCCCACCAGAACTTGACGGCCACTCCGCAACAAGGCCTCGATGATGAGCGTCTGGGCGCGATGGGAATCGATGCTGGCGTGGCTCTCGCCGACAAACAGCAGCCGCACCGAACGGAGCCGCTCGGCCGCCTCATCGGGCGTCAGGACCGCACCGTCGCTGGTATCGACGATGCCATCCAGCAGCAAGGCGATGGTCTTGTCCCGCCGGTCGGGGGCACCGACATCCAGGTCCAGCACGCCCTGTGCGGTGGCGAGGCTGGCAGTAGCCAGCAGCAAGATACACATCGCGGCAACGCGAGAAGGAAACTTCATGCTTCAACCTCGATCGTGAAGCCTCGACCAGCCCTGCAAGCTGCCGGTGCAAGAAGCGATCCCGCGCCCACAACGGTCTCCTAGCAGCTAAACCGAAGCCAGGGCTTCGGTGAAGATGTCGAGCGCGGCGTCGATCTGCTCGCGGCTGACGATAAGAGGCGGGACCCAGCGGATCACGCTGCGGTCGGTGCCGCAGGTCAGGAGCATCAAACCTCGTTGCAGGCAGGCTTGGCTGACCGCGACGGCAACGTCACCCGCCGGCTGGCCATCGGTGCTCAGCTCGGTGCCGATCATCAAGCCGACACCGCGCACATCGCCGATGATGGGGTGGTGCGACTGAACGCTCTCGAGCCCGTTGAGCAAGTACTCGCCCATCAGGAGCGAGTTCTGTAACAGGCTCTCCTCCTCGATGACCTCGATGGTGGCCATCGCGGCGGCGGCGGCGATGGCCGTGCCGCCACCGAAGGTGCTGCCGTGTGAGCCTGTCGGCCATTCCTGCATCAACGATCGGGATGCGGCGAGCGCCGAGATCGGCAACCCGGAGGCCATTCCCTTGGCCATGATGAGCAGGTCGGGGATCGCGCCGCTGCGAGCATGCGCCCACCAGTCACCGGTGCGTCCGAAGCCGCACTGGATCTCGTCGTAGGCAAGGAGAATTTGGCGACGGTCGCACAACCGGCGCAGCTGGCGCAGGAAGCCCGTCGGAGCCGGTACGTAACCGCCCTCCCCGAGCACCGGCTCGATGAGGATCAGCGCGGTTTCCTCGGGCGTGCACTGGTGATCAAGGAGCGACTCGAGCTCGCGCAGGCAGTACGCGGTCACCTGCGCGGCGCTCATGCCATGGTGATAGGCGTAGGGGTAGGGGGCGAAAAACGTGCCGGCCGGCAGGGGCTGATAGCCGGCTCGGTAGAGCGTCTGGCTTGCAGTGAGCGCCATCGCCATGTGCGTGCGCCCGTGGAAGCTGCCCTGGAACGCGATGACGTTGGTGCGCCCTGTTGCCTGCTTGGCGAGCTTGACCGCCGCCTCGACCGCCTCGGCGCCGCTGTTGGCGAAAAAGAAGCAGTCGAGATTCTCTGGAGTGATCTGGTTGAGGGCCACGGCGAGCTTCGGCGCGGTCTCGGGAATCATGCAGTTGATCTGCGCGAACAGCAGCTTGGGAGCCTGCTCACGGATGGCCTCGACGACTCGCGGATGGCAGTGGCCGGTGCTGGTAACTCCGATTCCCGAGGTGAAATCCAGAAAGCGATGGTCGTCGCGGTCCCACACATAGGCACCTTCGGCACGCACCGCCACGTGATCGCTAAGATGGGCCCAGACGGGTGAGAGCAGCTCGCGCCCGTCGTGCCGTGGCTTGCCATTGCCGGAGAAGGTTTCGGTCATGATGTAGCCGATAGTATCGGAGCACCGAGGGTGGCTCCATTGCAGATGGGAGATGATGCGGGTGGTCGCACGGTTTTTCAGATCGAATGCGGTGCTGATGGCTCTGATGCTGTGGATCGGGGCGTGTGCCTCCGAGCGGTCGGTCCAGCAAACCAGCGAGCCGGCCGTGCTTCCCGAGCTGGTGCCCGGAGCGCGGTTCGGATGCGTCGAGTGCGAGGGGCTGGAGCAGCTCACGCCGGTGGCGATCGGGCTGGGAGAGGACGGCCGGGTTTACGAGCTGGACCAGTACGAGCCCCACGTGCGGATGTTCGACGCGGACGGGAATCTGGCCGCCACCTTCGGACGATCGGGCCAGGGCCCCGGCGAGATCCAGTTTCCGGTGGCGGTGTTTCCCGGCGACGACGGCGAGGTGCTCGTGTACGACCTGCCAGGGCTGCACGTATTCGATGCCAAGGGCGAACACCTGCGCACGATGCCGTGGCCGATGCGGGTACCTCACTCGTTCGACTACCTTGCCAACGAACACTCGCTGCTGATGCTGTCGTTCCTGCCGCGAATGCCCGAGGCTCGCGATGGACGGTCGAAAGCCCTGGAACGATGGCTCCTTGAGGGCGAGGCGATCGAGCCCGAGATTGTCATCGCTCCGCAGGATCTGCCGGCAGACCCGTCCGATGCGACAAGATCACGGGTCACGGCGCTCGCGTTCCGCTCCGACGGTGGCTTCGTGCTGGGGGATCGCTGGAGCTACCGGCTGTACGCCTACGACGCCGCGGGCGAACCGATCGGCGAGTTCGGACGCGAGATTCCGCGCCAATCCAAGAGCCAGCAACAGCGGGAGCGGGAACGAGAGAAGGTCGATCGATCCGGCGGTCGATTGACGCTTCAGCCCGACATGAATCACTTCCAACAGTGGTCGCTGAAGTTCGACTGCCAGGGGAGACTCTGGGTGCTCACGACACGTGGAGGCCCCGACCGCTCGGCGATCGATCTGTTCGACGCTGATCGGCGCTATCTGGGTGAGATCCAGGTCGCGCAACACATCGTGCAAGGGGGCCCGATGTTCGAGCTCGCGGGCGGCCGTCTCGCCGCGGTCGTGACTCTCTGCCGATGTACTGGATGGATGTAACGATGGTCGGTGCGGGTCGGAGGATGCCGAAGGTGTTCCGACCTGGCGTCTCACCATCGACGGTCAAGGCGTTGGAGGGTGGTGCGGACAGGGTCCTCCGGAATTCGAAGTCGAGGGTCCTCAGGGTGTGGTAGTCGAAGGGTGCGGGACCGTCCATGTTGAAGGTGACCTGGGTTCCGGCCTCCGGGTCATACCAGGTCCCTCCGGGATGGGCACTGACCAGGTTCCCGCCGAGTAGCCCTCGGCCGATGATGATCTTGCTGTGTGGCCGGTTGTCGGGGTGGGTGTCGATCATTTCGACCCGTGTCCCTGGCACGGCGGACAGTCCCGGTTCATGGCGCCATGCCAGTTCCTCGGAGCTGTGGTCGAACTGGTGGTACTCGGCGAGGAGATCCTCCATCAACACTTCCGCGTAGTTGTCGGGCGCTCCCGGGGGTGGGAGGAAGGTGATTCCGGCCATGGACGGGTTGGTCACCCGCACCCGGGACTGTTTCAGGTCTTCTCGGGATGGTGGGACGACGACTCCTTTCCCGTCGTGAATTTCGACGTGGGGTCCTGGTCGGATGATGTGGTAGGTGCGGTAGCTCTTCGACCGGTTGACATCGAGGAACGGTCCTTCCACCGGGAGTCCCCAGCCGTCAGGTGGTGGTTCGTTTTCGGGTTCCCATTTGAGGAGCCCGGGGAGTTCGACTCGGTAGGGGATGTTGTCGACCCATTGGTAGGTGTGGGGTCGAAGTTCGGCGGGATACGGTGAGAGGACTTCGATCTTCCATCTCAGGTCGTGGACGTGCGCATAGCTCAACGCTTTCACTCCGGGCCGGCCATCTTCCGTCGTCTCTGTCCCTCCTGCGAAGGGGAAGACTTCTCCGCCGGTCGGTGTGGCCACCACGAATAGGGAGTCGGTGTCCCAGTAGGCGACGGTTCCTCCGGCGTGTTGGAAAGCTCCCCGCATCAGGGCGAGGAGGAGCCTGGCTGTTCTGAGCGGACCCTGCCTCTGTGGGGTTCGAGTCCGCGTTTCGGCTGCCGGGCTACGGGTTACGTATTCGGAATAGCGATAGCGGAAAGCCCGTGCCGGTGAGAGACGAGACGATATCCGGACCCTCCGAGCGCCAGTAAGTCATAGATCTGACATGCCTGGTACTCAGGTATCCGCCCTCAACGGGGTGCGCTTCTCCTTTAGCCTTAATCTGCTTGGACAACTCATTGGCAAGGTACTGAGC
>JACZXM010000117.1:0-6082 GCA_022571615.1 Acidobacteriota bacterium
GCATAGCGCCGCCGGGACCGTTCCGACAGTCGGCCGTTGACCAGGGCCACCGCAACGCCGTGTTCGCGACATTGCCGCAGCAGGTTCGGCCAGATCTCCGTTTCGACCAGGATCAGGGCCCGGGGCTGCAGTACCGCAAGATAGCGACGAATGACGACCGGCAGATCGAGTGGCATATAGAAAACGGCGTCCGCACCTGCGGTCCGGGCCAATACCTGACCGGTGGGCGTTGTGGTCGAGAGCACGACCGGCGCGCCCATCTCTCGGCGCAAGTGCGATATCAGTCCGCGAGCAGCGTGCACCTCGCCCACCGACACCGCATGGATCCAGATTGCCCCGCGATGCTGCCGCAGCTCGGGCGGCACCATCCCCAATCGTGGCCCCAATCCGACCGCGTAGCGGCCAGCGCTCAGAGCATGCCATGCAGCGCGTGGCGCCAGGGCGCAAAGGCCCAGCACGTATAGAACGGTGTAGAGAGCGAACACGAGCGACCTCGTGAACCCGGAGCCCGCCGGCGGCCCGGGAGGGGCCATCTAGCTCCGCGAACAACAGCCAGGAGTGCCGATTACATAAGGGTGGAGGTTAACAGGCCGTGGTAGAAGTGTGGTGGGTCTGGCAAATGGGAGTTACGGTGAGGGCAACGTAGCCGGACCAAAGAGTCCCAGGGGAGCTGTGGCAACAGCGAGCATGACCAACGACGATTCGATCTACCTCCTCGACCTGCCGCCGTCGCAGTGGCGGGCAGCTCTGGCCGCGGCGGGTGTCGAGCCCTACCGCGGTGATCAGATGGCGCGCTGGGTGTTCGAGCGCAGCGTGTTCGATCTCGCCGATATGACCGATCTGCCGCGGCGGCTGCGCCAGGAGCTGCCGGGGCGCTTGCGGACCGCTCCGCCGACGGTAGATCGACGCTATACCTCGGTCGATGCGAGCCGACGATATCTGCTGTCGATAGCTGGCGGCGGCCTCGTGGAGGCGGTGTACATGCCGGTCGGTTCGCGATTGACCTTCTGCATTTCCTCGCAGGTCGGCTGCCGCTTTGCCTGCAGCTTCTGCCAGACCGGGCGACTTGGGCTGTCGCGGTCGCTCTCGCCAGGCGAGATCGTCGGGCAGGTGTTGCGCCTGCGTGCGGAGGCGGAGACAGACCGACCTCGATTCAATGTCGTGTTCATGGGGCAGGGTGAGCCCTTGGACGATGTCGACTCTGTTGTCGATGCCACCCTGTCGCTGCAGGATCCGCGGGGTCTGGGAATGTCATGGCGTCGGATCACGGTATCGACGGTGGGGCTGGTGCCCGGAATCGAGCGATTGGCCACGATGGGCCCGGCGCGGCCGCGAATCGCGGTGTCATTGAACGCGACCACCGACGAGGCGCGATCCGAGCTGATGCCGGTGAACCGCAAGTACCCGATCGCGGCACTGCTCGACGCCCTGCGGCGCATTCCGTGGCGTCATCGCGAGCAGGTGACGTTCGAGTACGTGATGCTGCGGGGGGTCAACGACACCAGACAGGACGCCGAGCGGCTGGTTCGACTGCTGCGCGGGCTGCCGGCCAAGGTTAATCTGATTCCCTGGAACCCGATCGAAACCATGGCCTTTCAGAGGCCCTCGCCGGGCACGATCGAGCGCTTTCGGCGATGGGCTCGGTCGGGCGGGCTGGATGTCCTGGTGCGCTACAGCCGCGGGGCCGATATCGGCGCCGCCTGCGGCCAGCTGAGTGCGACGGGCTGCTAGCAGCCCACGCCACTTCTACCACGGCCTGCTAGAGCTTATCTTGCTGCAGGCGCTCGTCGATGTCGGCCTGCATGCCCTCGACCCGCTTGGCCTGCGCCTGCCGGCTGAGCTCGACCTGAGCCGCTACCGTGGGGTCACCGAGGGCGACGATTCGGGCCGCCAGGTGCGCGGCGTTGACCGCGCCCGACTTGCCGATGCCAACGGTGGCGACGGGCACACCGCCGGGCATCTGCACCGTTGCCAGCAGGGCATCGAGCCCGCCTAGCGCTGAAGCCACCAGCGGTACTCCGATGATCGGCAGGCTGGTGTGCGCGGCGAGGGTTCCGGCCAGGTGTGCCGCTCCGCCGGCTCCGGCGATGATGACCTGTATGCCGCGCTCCCGGGCTTCCGAAGCGTAGAGGGCAACCCGGTGCGGGCTTCGGTGTGCCGAGAGCACGCGGACCTCGTAGGGGATCTCCAGTTCGCGTAGAACGCGCAGCCCGGAGGCCATGACCTCGTAGTCAGAGTTGCTCCCCATCAGCACCGCCACCCGCGAGTCACTCATCACACTACCTCGGCTCGACGCCCGATGTCGCGGCGGAAATGCATGCCCGGAAACTCAATCTGCGCGATGGCATCGTAGGCCGTGGCCAGGGCGCCATCGAGACTCGATCCGGTGCCGGTCACACCCAGCACTCGGCCACCGGTAGTGACCAGGCTGCCGTGTTCGTTGCCGGTACCGGCGTGAAACACGATCACGTCGTCTCGATCCCGGAGGGGCTCCAGCCCGGTGATTGTATGACCTCGTCGGTACTTGCCCGGATAGCCCTCGGCCGCCAGGATCACGCAGGCACAGTGTTTGTCCAACCATCGTAGCGGCCTTGTTGGCGCCGCCCCCTCTGCGATGCCGGCCAGCAATTCGCCAAAATCCTCGTCCAGCAGCGGGATAATCGCCTGCGCCTCCGGGTCGCCGAACCGGCAGTTGTACTCGAGCACGACCGGGCCATCTTCTGTGAGCATCAGGCCGGCGTAGAGCACGCCGGCGAAGCGCCGGTCCTCGGCCGCCAGACCCTGGATTGTAGGCTCCAGGATCTGTTCGGTCACGCGTTGGACGAACTTCGCGTCGATGACCGAGTGCGCCGGGGCGTAGGCCCCCATGCCGCCGGTGTTCGGACCCTCGTCGCCGTCAAGGGCCTGTTTGTGATCCTGCGAGGGCAACAGCGGCAGGACCCGCTCGCCGTCGGACAGCGCCATGATCGTGACCTCGGTGCCGCGGATGAACTGTTCCACCACGACGGTGTCACCGGCGGCCCCGAAGCGGTTGTCGACCATTGCCGCGTTGATCGCAGCAACCGCCGCCTCAGCGTCCGGGCAGATCACCACACCCTTGCCGGCCGCTAGCCCGTCGGCTTTGATCACCAGCGGGTAGCCCCACGGAGAGTCATGCACCATGTCGAGCGCGGCGCCAACCTCGGTGAAGGCCTCGAACGAGCCGGTGGGGATTCCATGCCGCTGCATGAATGACTTGGCGAAGGCCTTGCTGCCTTCGATGATCGCGGCGGCGCGACTGGGCCCGAAACACGGGACCGACAGGCTGTCGAGAACCTCGGCGATCCCCGATGCCAGAGGCGCCTCGGGGCCCACCACCACCAGATCGACGGCATGCTCATCGGCGGCATGCGCTAGCGCATGGATCGCGCCCGGCTTGATGTCCCAGCACTCGGCGATGTCGGCGATCCCGGCGTTTCCGGGGGCGCAATAGACCTTCTCGACGCTGGCACTGTGAGTCAGGGCCCAAACGAGAGCGTGCTCTCGTCCACCACCTCCGACGACCAGCACGTCCATGTGTATCTCCAGTGAGAGGCAGGAGAAGCGGGTGGCCAGGAGATTGCCTGGAAGCGATTATGTCATGTGCCGTCGGAGTGGACAAATCAGACTTACCGGTCGGGATATGGTGTTTGACCGGCATCGAAAGCTCGGGTAGTCTTGGCCATTCGGACTGTTGCACGCACGCATCTCGTGCGTCCAGAGCGGGTGCTTCCGAGCACACGTTTTCACCCAGGAGGTTGTCGAGAATGGCGTATGTTCGCGTCGAGGAGGGCGAGTCGATCGAGCACGCCCTCCGTCGATTCCGACGCGTGGTCCAACGCGAGAACATCTTGCGCGATGCCAAGCGTCACGCGCACTACGTGAAGCCGGGCGAGCGCCGCCGTGCCAAGCAGGCCGCGGCACGCCGCCGCTGGCGCCGTCGCCAGCGGCGCATGATGGTCGAGCCCTAGCTGCCGACTGCCTGGCGCGCGACCGACGCCAGTTCTGCCATGGGCTGTTACGGCGCCAACCGTCCGGGCGCTGCCACGAACCCTCGTCGGCGCCATTGCCACACCCAGACCGCCAACGCCGGCAGGTATTCCACCAAGCGCGGCCACCAAGGCTCGATCCAGGTGTTGCTGTCGGGGCTGGCGGTAGTGAGAATCCAATAGGCCAGCGGCGCCAATCCGCACAGGGTGAGCCATCCCAGATCGAACGCCAGTGCCGCCAGCGGCATCGCCCACAGGATGTACCAGGGATGGATCGTGGGCATCAGCAGGATGAAGGCGAGCAGGAGCCAGTAGCCACCACGTACCGGATCCTCGTGGCGGTGCCACAACCAGCCAAGGAGCGCCAGTCCGAGTCCCGCGGCGATGGCCTTGCCGGCTTCGAGCGAGCCGGTGAGCCCCACGAGGGCATAGAAGACGCCGTCGTTGAAGCGCCAGCGTCCGGCGTAATCGAGCCATGGCTGCAACATTCGCAACCCAGCCCCGGCGAAGGGCAAGAAGGCGACCACCACCAGGCCGCCGAACAGCGCGACGTGCGCCCGAGCCCGGCGGCGGAGCATCAGCGGCACGAACACCAACGGCCAGGTCTTGAGCAGCACACCGGCGGCCAGGGCGATGGTGCTGAGCACCGGGCGGTTGCGTTGGTGCGCCAGAATCGCCGCCAGCACGGCGGCGATCACCCAGGCGTCGTAGTGGCCGCTGGAGGCGAATTCGATCGCCGGTAGAGGGTGGCAGGCATATAGCGCGACGGTCCATTGTGGCAACCCCCATGCCCGAATCAGGGCCAGCACGAGTACAATTGTCAACAGGTCGCCGATCAGGGCCAGTACCTGAAAAGCCATCACACTGTGGTGCATGCTATAGGTGGAGAGAAACAAAACCTGCGCCAGGGGCGGATAGATCGAACGAATGCGGCGATAATTGATCAGGTTCCACTGCGGGTCGCGCAGGGGCTCGAGGCTGGCGGCGGCGGGCGGCTCGAGGTAGGGGTTGTGACCGGCTGCCTGCACCTTGCCATCCCAGCGGTAGCGGTAGATGTCATCGGAGAGGCTCGGCGGCAACAACAACATGATGCAGCGCAACACCACGGAGAGGGCGAGAATCGCCCCGACGACACGGCGGCGCTGCCGAGGAGCCCAACGGTTCCATCGGCGGGCCAGGCCGAGACACAACAGGGCGTGAAAGCAAACGGCGGCGAGGATGAGAAAGATCGTCAAGCGAGCTGAGGAGCGGGCGTCTCCGAGCGCAACCAGAGCCACGGCAGAGCCGATGAGCCCAGCCGCGGCGATCGGCGCGAGCCATCCCGGCAGGGGCTGCCGATGATTCTCCAGGATGCCCTGATCGTCGGGTACTTCGGGCTGCTGGGGCTGTTTGCCCTGCTCGGGCTGCATCGCTTGTACCTCGTTGGGTTGTGCCTGCGCCATCGCCGAGTGCAGCCACTGCGCGCGGAGACGCTCGCCAATTGGCCGACCGTAACCGTCCAGCTGCCGGTATTCAATGAGCCTCATGTTGTCGAACGGCTGCTCGAGGCGGTAGCGCTTCTGGACTATCCACGTGAGCTGCTCGAGGTCCAGGTGCTGGACGACTCCACCGACGAGACTCGCGAGCGTGTCGCCCGCGCCGTCGCCTCGCTCCGTGCCCGGGGGCACGACATCGTGCACCTGCATCGAAGCAATCGGCGAGGCTACAAAGCCGGAGCGCTGGCGGCCGGGCTGCGCAGCGCCAGGGGCCGGTTCATCTGTATCTTCGACGCGGACTTCGTGCCACCGAGCGACTTCTTGCGCCGCGTGCTGCCGCAGTTCGATGCTCCGGACATCGGCATGGTGCAGGCGCGATGGGATCATCTGAACCGGGACTATTCGTTGCTCACGCGGATCCAGGCGTTGTTCCTCGACGCCCATTTCGCGGTCGAGCAGGCTGCGCGCTGCGGTGCTGGGCGGTTCTTCAATTTCAACGGCACCGCCGGGATCTGGCGCCGCGAGGCCATCGAGCAGGCGGGGGGCTGGCAGCACGACACCCTGACCGAAGACCTGGATCTGTCCTACCGGGCGCAGCTG
>JACZXM010000117.1:6092-8044 GCA_022571615.1 Acidobacteriota bacterium
AGCTGCAGGGCTGGCGGTTCCGCTATCTGCACCGCCCAGCGGCGCCGGCGGAGTTACCGGTGTCGATTGCCGCCTTCAAGAGCCAACAGCACCGCTGGACCAAGGGGGCGGTGCAGACGGCGCGTAAGTTGCTAAGCCGGCTGTGGAGCAGCCAGGTGCCACTGGCGGTGAAGCTCGAAGGCACGCTCCACATGACCGCCAACGTGGCATACCCGCTCATGGTCGGCCTTTCGGTCCTGGTCGTGCCGACGATGCTCCTGCGGCACGCGCGGGGCGACTGGTGGCTAATCTGGCTCGATATCCCGATCCTGGTGTGCGCCACCGGCTCGGTTGGTGTCTTCTTCTTGCTCGCCCAACGCGAGGTGGGCCGGACCTGGTGGCGCGAGGTCGTGCGCCTGCCGGCTCTGATGGCCCTGGGCATCGGGATCTCGCTCAACAACACGCTGGCGGTGATCGAGGGACTTGGCGGTCCGGCGGGTGAGTTCATCCGCACCCCCAAGCATGCGGTGCTGGGCGCGGGCGATCGTCTGCCCGTTGCCCGCGTGCGGACCGGCCGTGATTGGCTGGTGGTGCTGGAGGTGATGTTCGCTCTCTACTTCACGGGCTCGCTCGTCGTGGCGCTGAACCTCGGTATGTGGGCGTTCGTGCCCTTCTTGCTGCTGTTTCAGGCGGGGTACGGCTACGTGGCGGTGTTGTCGGTGGCGGAGCAACTCGGCGCACGTGCGGGAACGCTGCTCCGACCCGCATGAGCTCGAGCCCCCGTCTTCGTTTTGCGCCTAGCCCGACCGGGTCGCTGCATCTGGGCAATGCGCGTACCGCGCTGGTGAACTGGTTGGCGGCGCGCGCGCAGGGCGGGACACTGCTGCTGCGGATCGAGGATACCGACACCGAGCGCACCCAGGCGGGTGCCGAGGCGGCGATTCTGCAGGACCTGGAGTGGCTCGGTATCGACTGGGACGAGGGTCCGGGAGTCGGTGGCGAGTACGGGCCGTACCGGCAATCAGAGCGGGGAGCTTTGTACGAGGCGGCCACGCTCCGGTTGCTCGAGATCAGCGCTGCCTACCGGTGCTTTTGCGATCGTGACCGATTGGACGCGGAGCGGCGGGCGGCCCGAGACCGAGGCGAGACGACTCGCTATCCAGGGTTCTGCCGCCAGCTAGACGCGGCCGAGGCCACTCGACGACACCGGGCCGGGGAACCATCGGTCGTGCGGTTCCGTGCGCCCGAGCGGGCCGTTCGGTTCGCTGACCGGCTGCGCGGCGAGACCGGTGTTGGTGCCGGTGAGGTGGAAGATTTCATCATCCAACGGGCTGACGGGCGGCCGACGTATCAGCTTGCGGTCGTGGTCGACGACCACGCGATGGCGATCACCCACGTGGTGCGCGGTCAGGATCATCTGTCCAACACTCCACGGCAGCTTCTGCTTTACGAGGCGCTCGGTTGGGAGCCGCCGGTGTTCGCTCATCTGCCGCTCGTGCTTGGCCCGGATCGCAGTCGGCTTTCGAAGCGCCACGGTGCGACCAGCGTGGCGGCGATGCGCCAGCGAGGAATCCTGTCCGAAGCGCTGGTGAACACACTCGCCCTGCTCGGATGGGGGCCGCCGGACGATCACGAGGTACTGACACTCGAGGAGCTGCTGGCGGTGTGGGATCTGGAGGCGCTGTCAGCGGCAAACGCGGTGTTCGATTTCGACAAGCTCGAATGGCTCAACCAGCAGCATCTGCTGCGGCTGACGCCCGAGGAGGTCCTGCGGCGTGCCGAGAGCTTCCTGGCGGTGGCGGGCCTGGCGGTCCCCGCCTCGGGACAAGGCCGCGACTGGTGGGTCGATGTCGTGGACTTACTGCGGCTCTCCTGTACACGCTTGAGCGACCTGCCGGCGCGGGCGGAGGCGTTGTTTGAGGAGCCGTCCGAGCGTGTTGTCGAGGCCGACCGAGCGCACGAGCAGAGTGCTC
>JACZXM010000118.1 GCA_022571615.1 Acidobacteriota bacterium
CGTCGGCGATGCCACCGCGCATCGTCAAGGAGCGGCAACGCAGCAGATGCGCCCTTGGCGGTGTAACCCTTCGGGCAAGTGGGATTTACGGGCGACTGGCAGCGTCGCAACTCCTCCGCGATGTTGGCAGCATCGCCTCGTCGTCGCTCCTTGCCCTCAGCCGTAACTCCCACTTGCCAGACCCACCACACTTCCACCACGGCCTGCTAGTTCGGTTATCGTATGCGCTCGGGCGCCGCGGCGGGAACCGATCCGCCCTGACGTTCGTATTGGGAAGACTGGAGGTCGGATAAATGGCAGGCAACAAGCTACTGGGATGCTGGGGCGTCATCGTGGGCCTGTTTGTTGCCCTGTTCCTGGGCTGGATGAGCTTCGAGGTACTCGTCCACTTCTTCGCGCTCCTGAGCACCGAAGGGATCCGCGGTGCGCTCGCCGACGCGTTCCTGTTGCACAAGCTCGGCGAGCTGCTGATCATCAGCACGCTGGTTGTGGCCACCTACGTGGGGGTGTTCCGTGGCCGCGCCGCCATCGGCCGCTTCTCGGCCCCGGCAAGAGTGCCTCTGTGGGCTGGAGCGGCGCTGAATTTGGCCGCCAGGGTGCAGCTGTCCGGGGCCGATCGGTTCTCGACCTGGACGGTGGTCCTGATGATCGTCGGCGCGCTGTCGCCATGGGTGTTGTGGGCCCTTCGTGGCCCGAAGCGCTCGAGCTAGCGAGCCGTGGTGACCGTGGCGGCTCTCCTATGTCCTCGCTGATGCGTCAGCGGCCGCGATTGACATCGGAGCAGGCCGCCGAGATCGCTGGCGAGCGGTTCGGCATCCAGGCCACAGCCCGCGAGCTGCCAAGCGAGCGCGATCAGAACTTCCTGCTTACCCGCCCGTCAGGTCAGCAAGAAATCCTGAAGATCTCGAACGGGGCCGACAAGCTCGACTGTCTCGAGCTCCAGACTGACTTGCTCGATCGGCTTGCCAGCAGCGGGTCGAGGTTCGAGTTCCCCACCGGCGTGACGGCACTCGACGGCGCCGTGATCAGTACCATCGAGACCGAGTCGGGCAGCCTTCACTATGCTCGCGTGCTGAGCTGGGTGGAGGGAGACCCGCTGGCCAGCGTCCGGCCTCAGGGACTTGCCCTGCTGCAGGAGCTAGGCGAGATGCTCGGCACCGTGAGCCGAGCTCTCGAGGGATTCTGGCACCCGGGCGCATCACGGAGCCTGAAGTGGGACCTGGCAGTGGCCCCGGACCGGATCCGTAGGTGCTTGGGGCTGATCGAACCGGCTCCCCGTCGCACGCTGCTCGAGTGCCTATTGGAGAGGTACGAGCAGCGGATCCTTCCGCAAATGGATTCTCTGCGGCGCAGCGTCATCCACAACGACGTCAACGACTACAACGTCATCGTGGGCCCCCTAGAGGAGGCTGATTCACCCTGGCCCGAACGACGGATCGTCGGGCTCATCGATCTGGGCGACGCGCTCGAGAGCTGGACCGTGGCCGAGCCGGCGGTGGGAATTGCGTACGCCATGCTCGGAAGAGTCGACCCGCTTGCCGCCGCCGCCGCGGTCACCACCGGATACCACCGCGTGTACCCGCTGCAGGAGGACGAGATCCCCGCACTGTTCGGGCTGGCGACTCTGAGGCTGTGTCTGAGCGTCTGCAACAGCGCCGAGCAGCGAGCGGACGATCCTGCCAACGAGGAGTACCTGTCGATCAGCGAGCCGGCAGCTTGGGAGACCCTGGAGCGACTGGAGACCATCGACCCGCGGTTCGCCTGCTACCGCCTGCGCCATGCCTGCGATCTGGAGCCCTGCCCCACCGCCAGCGGAGTGCGGACTTGGCTTCGTGAGCATCGCGACGCGATGGCTCCCCTGGTGGAGCCGGATCTGCGACATGCCTACGTGTTCGATCTCAGCGTCGGAAGCACCCAGATGGGAGGCGGCGCACCGGGGACCTTCGAGACCGGCGCGGTCACCGATCGCCTGTTCGGTCAGATGCGCCAGGCGGGTGCGGCGGTTGGCATCGGGCGCTACGACGAGGCGCGTTGCTGGTACGGTGGCGATCTGTTCGCGGCGCCGAGCGACGAAGCCCCCCGACGGCGCACCGTCCATCTCGGTATCGACGTGTTCCTGGAGCCAGGATCGCCGGTGTTCGCGCCCCTCGATGGCCGGGTTCGGATCGCGACGGTAAACGCAGGTCATCTCGACTACGGACCCACGTTAGTGCTCGAACACGAGCCAGAGCCGGGGCTTCGGTTCTACACCCTGTATGGTCATCTGGGTTCCGACGCGATGAGAACCTGGGGCGTTGGCGACCTGGTGGCGCGGGGCAGCCGGTTGGCCACGATCGGCGCGCCCCCGGATAACGGTGACTGGGCTCCTCATCTTCACTTCCAGATAATCGTCGACCTACTCGGCAATGAGACCGACTTCCCCGGTGTGGCCGCCCCAGATGAGCGGCCGGTGTGGTTGAGCATGTGCCCGGACCCGGGTCTGATCCTCGATCTCCCGCAAGAGCAGCCAGCCCCGGCTGCCGCGCAGGGCATCGTGGAGCGACGCCACTCGCTCTTGGGCCCGTCTCTGAGCACCGCCTACCATCGACCGCTGCAGATCGTGCGGGGATTCGGCTCATGGCTCTACGATGAGCTGGGGCAGCCCTATCTGGACGCGGTCAACAACGTGGCCCACGTCGGTCACTCTCATCCTCTAGTGGTCGCGGCGGCGAACCGACACAACGAGATCCTCAATACCAACACCCGGTACCCGCACGACAATCTCGTTCGCTACGCCGAGCAGCTCGTGGCGATGCTGCCCGATCCTCTGAGCGTGTGCACCTTCGTGTGCTCGGGCAGCGAGGCCAACGAGTTGGCGCTACGAATGGCTCGTACGCACACCGGACGCGATGATGTGGTGGTGCTCGAGGGTGCGTACCACGGGAACACCACGACGCTGATTCAGTTGAGCCCCTACAAGCACGCCGGCCCCGGCGGCTCTGGCGCTCCGGATTGGGTCCACGTAGCGACGATGCCCGACCCCTACCGTGCGCGGCTGCGACGCAGCGACCCGGCAACCGGTCCACGGCTCGCGGCCTCGGTACGCGAGGCTTGCGAGCAGGCGCCTGGCGGCATCGCGGCGTTCTTCGCCGAGCCCCTGCTCGGCTGCGGCGGTCAGATCGTGCCGCCGCCAGGCTATTTGCCGGCTGCGTTCTCGCACGTTCGTGAAAACGGGGGTGTGTGCATTGCCGATGAAGTGCAGATCGGCTTCGGTCGCGTGGGCGAGGCATTCTGGGCCTTCGAGAGCCAGGCTGCGGTCCCCGACATCGTGACGTTGGGCAAACCCATCGGCAATGGATACCCGCTCGCCGCGGTCGTCACGACGCCGGAGATCGCAGCCTCGTTCGATAACGGTATGGAGTACTTCAATACCTTCGGCGGCAACCCGGTGGCATGCGCCGTCGGGTTGGCCGTGCTCGAGGTGATCGAGACGGAACAGCTACAGGCCAACGCGCTCCGTATCGGGGATCAGCTCCTGCAGGGGATGCGACAGTTGATGCGGCGGCACCCGATCATTGGCGACGTTCGCGGCGCTGGTCTGTTCCTCGGAATCGAGCTGGTTCGAGACCGCGAGAGCCTCGAGCCCGCCGACTCCGAGGCGCAGTACGTGGTCAACCGACTGCGCGACCGCGGCATCCTGATCAGCACCGACGGGCCCCTGCACAACGTGCTCAAGATCAAGCCGCCGATGTGTTTTTCGGAGCACGATGCCGATCGCTTGTTGGCCGCGCTCGAGGCAGTGCTGCAGGAGGACTTTCCCCGCTCCGTCGGATCGCGCTAGCTCCAGCAGCGCAGGCTCGAAAGCGCCCCGGACCCACTCCTCAGCGACCGACGGTAATCGTTCCCTCTACCGATTCCTCACCGGCGCTCACCACGATCGTGTAGGTGCCCGGAGCAACGAGGTTCGGACCCTGGCTACGCTGACTCTCTTCTGGCTCCACATCCGTGCTCAGATCCCACCTGGCGGCGTTGATGCCACCGGCGTCCGCGGTGCCTTCGAGCGTCTTTATGACCTTGCCCTCTTCATCCTTGACGACGATCTGTACCTCTGCCTCCGCCGCCAGCCAGTAGTAGATCGCCGCGCTCGGACGGCCGCCGAAGGAGAATCCGAAGCGGCGCGCGGGTAGCGTCACCGACTCGGTCTCGAACAAATGCAACGGCTGGGCGCGAACCTCCTCGGTGAGCTGCTGGATCGGGCGCACGTCCATCGCCCACATGCCACGCCCGTGCGTGGCGGCAACCAGAATGTCATCGCGCGGATGGATGATCATGTCCTGGACGAACGTATCGGGCAGGTTGAGCGGCAGCGAGCTCCAGTTGCTTCCGCCGTCGATGCTTGCGTAGGCTCCGAGGTCGGTCCCCACGTACAGCACGTCGGGGTTGTGCGGATCCTCCTTGATGACGTTGATCGGTCCGCTCGGGATGTTGGCCGCGATGTCTTGCCAGGTCTTCCCATAGTCGGTCGATTTCCACAGGTAGGGCCGGAAGTCGTCGTCCCGCTTGCCGTTCTGGGTCATGAACACGATCGACTCACCGTAACGGGAGGCGACGATCTCGGCGATGAACTTGCCCCGCGGCAGCTCGCCGGTGATCTCGGTCCAGCCCGTCGTGCCATTGCCCGTGACCCACATCCTGCCGTCGTCCGTGCCGACGTACACGAGACCGAACTTGAGTGGTGACTCGGAGATCGAGAAGATCGTCTGGTACGAGATATCGCCGATCTTGTCGATCTCGTTGTAGGTCAGGTCATCGCTGATTCGCTCCCAGCGATCACCGCGATCCATCGAACGGTACAGAAAGTTCATCCCGTGGTAGATGATGCGCGGGTTGTGGGGCGAGATGATGAACGGGGCCACCCACTGCCCGCGCAGCGGCGGCTCTCCCTCCTCGGCCTGGGGAACGATCTCGACCGTCTCATCGACATCCAGGTGGGTGCGCGTGATGCGACCGTAGAAGCCGGCCGAGTACACGACATTCGGATCGGTGGGGTCGATCGCGTGGCTCGAGCCCTCCCCTCCAGGCGCACGCTCCCACTCCAGCGCCGGGATGTTGCTGCGGCCGCGACTCAAATCGACGACGCCTCGGAAGCTGCCGTGATCCTGGATCGAGCCGTACACGCGGAACGGCTCGTCCATGTCGTTGCCGACGTTGAAGAACTGCACCAGCGGCAGGTTGTCGTTGAAGTTGCGCCAGTTCTCGCCGCCGTCGTACGAGAAATCGACCCCGCCGTCGTTGCTGTTGATCAGATAGTCAGGATTGGAGGGGTCGATCCACAGGCCGTGGTGATCGCCGTGCATGCCGGTAAGACGGCGGAAGGTCTTGCCGGCGTCCTCGGAGACATTGAGCCCCAAGCCCATGACGTAGATTTTGTCCTCGTTGACCGGGTCGACGCGGATCTGGCCGAAAACCCAACCGTAGGTCGCATCAAGGCCGAGCATGTAGTCGTTGCGCTCCGAGGTCTGGCGCCAGCTCGCACCCCCGTCGTCGGATCGATAGACGGTCGCGCCCCGGATCAGCGGCGCCCGCGGGCGGCCATAGGAATCCGTCTCGTCCTCCTCGGGCAGGCGCTCGATGTCGTAGTTGTCGATGAAGGCGTAGACGACCTGTGGATTCGACCTCGCCACGTCGATCCCGATGCGCCCGCGATGTCGGGGCTCGGGCAATCCATCGGTGATCTCGCGCCAGGTCGCACCGCCGTCGGTGGTCTTGTACACACCCGAGCCATCATGGCCCTCCTCGTTGCGCGGATCGTTCCATTTCTTTCGAATTCGTTGCCAGGTCGCCGCGTACAGGGTTTCGGGGTCGGCGGGATCCATCACCAGGTCGATGACCGCGGTGCGCTCGTCGAGGTAGAAGATCCTCTCCCAGGAGTCACCGCCATCGGTACTCTTGTAAACACCGCGCTCCGGATTGTCGGTCCACTCGTGCCCCGATGCCGCGACATAGACGGTATCCGGATCATCGGGGTGAATGACGATACGCGGGATCGTGTGGGTCGAGGTCAGACCCTTGTGCTCCCAGGTGGTGCCGGCATCGGTGCTCTTGTAGACGCCGGCACCCGCCATCGAGCTGCGGAAGATGTTGGCCTCGCCGGTGCCGATCCATACGACATCCGGGTCCGAGGGCGCGATCGTCACGTCGCCGATCGAGGTCGAGGCGCCGTGCTCGAACACGGCTTCCCAGGTAACCCCTTCGTTGACGGTCTTCCAGACGCCGCCCGAGGCCCCTGCCACGTACACCGTGTAGCTTTGCCCGCGAGGCTCCACCACGGCCATGTCGGTGATGCGGCCAGAGACGTTGGTCGGCCCGAGAAACTGCCAGGGAAGGTGCTTGAACGGCGAGCTTTCCCGCATCGCGGCGTGCCGTGCGTACCACGCCTGCCGCGTTTCGCCCGGGGTCGGACCGGACGCGTCCTGAGCCCGAACCACGGGTCCGATCAGCAAAGAGAGCAAGACCCCAACGGGAACAACGCGAACGCGACTGGGAAGCGACATCGACGCACGACCTCCAGGCAGTGATTCCGACAGAAATTCCTTATCACGGGGTCCGATTAGGGTCCGAGATTAGCCACGCCCTGTCGGGGTGTCAACGCGACAAGTACGGCGCTCATCACGCTCTCGACTGGCAGCCGAGTGGATCTTATTCGTAGCGTAGCGCGTCAATCGGATCGAGCTGCGCGGCGCGAGTCGCCGGGTAGATACCCGAGATCAATCCGGCGGCCATCGAGACGCTGGTTGAGAGCAGGATTGACCACGCCGTGACCACGGTATCCCAGCCGGCCGACGCGGCGACCACCTTGGCGATCACCACGCCCATGAGAACGCCTGAGAGCCCGCCGAGGAGGCTGATCGCGAAGGCCTCGATCATGAACTGCGCCCGGATCTCGGATCGCCGGGCCCCGACGGCGCGGCGGATGCCGATCTCGCGCGTTCGCTCCAGAACGGTGGCCAGCATGATGTTTGTGATCCCGATGCCGCCGACCAGCAACGAGATCCCGGCGATACAGCCCATAACGATATTGAACAGCCGCTGGGTCTGGCGGCTCTGGTCCAGCAGGGCCTCCGGCACCACCAGCTCGAAATCGTCTTCACCGCCGTGGATGCGCTCCAGCAGCCGCTGGATTGCCACCGCGGTGGCCTGCGGCGATACGCCCTGCTGCAGACGGACGATGATCTGATCGAGCGGGGCCTGCAGCGGCTCACGGTCGAACTTGCGAATCGCGGTGGTGATCGGCACGTAGATCTCGGTAGCGACGGTACCGATATCCACCCCCTGGAAGCTGTTGGCCGAGCCCGAGTCTGCCAGCACGCCCACGACCTCGAACCACACGTCGTTGATCTTGAGCTGCTGGCCGAGCACCTCGGCAACTCCGAACAGCGCCCGCCGAACCCCCGCACCGATCACACACACCTGCGCGTGGTTGTCCTCGTCCAGACGATCCAAGAAACGACCGGCCTGCAGGTCCAGCCCGGTCAGCTCGCCGTGGCGCCACGATACGCCCAGCACGCTCGCCTTGGTACGCACCCCGGGCGCCATGATCTTGTAGCTGTCGATCTCGACCCGAGGCGCCACCAGCTCGACCCCGGGAATGCCATCGCGGATGATGGCGGCGTCGCGCAGCGACACACCGAGCGAATTGCGCCGGATCTCGTTGAGCTCATCGTCCGCCAGGTCCACGTCCTGCACCAGCACGTTGCGCAACCCCATGCGATCGATGATCTGCATCGCCTGTCGCTCGGCGCCAGCGCCGATCGAGAGCATCGCGATCACGGCCCCGACCCCGAAGATCATCCCGAGCATCGTGAGAAGCGACCGCAATTTGTGCGTCGCCAGGTTGGTGAGCGCGCTGCGAAGCGATTCGGCGAGGCTCAAGGTCCAGTGCCTGCGGGCCGCATCCCCGGCGGCGACGACGCGGGAGCCTGTTCGGTATCCGTGGCGGCCCGATTCGGATCGCCGAGCGCGATAACGTCGCCGGCTTCCAGGCCAGCCT
>JACZXM010000119.1 GCA_022571615.1 Acidobacteriota bacterium
GACGTGCCGCGAAGCAGAGAATCTTGGACGCGAAGAGTTCCGCCGACCCACAGCGGCGAGACGCGCAGCGAGCGGGCCCGAACCGGCGCGCCAGCCAGCGCCAGCACGCAGTTGATCCCCACGGTGCGCATCAGAGTGCTCTTGCCCGACATGTTCGAGCCACTGACTACCAACAGATGAGTTTCGGGGCCCAGCTCCAAGTCGTTGCATACACAGTCTTTGCGGGCAAGCAACGGATGTCCCACCGCCCGTGCGCTGAACACTGGTCGCCGATCGTCGATCCTCGGGTACGGATCCTGTGGGTGCTCGAAGGCATAGGCGCCAATGCTGCCAAGTGCCTCGAACTCTCCGACGGCCTCGAGCCATCGCGGGATCAGGACGCCGTACCGATGGCGCCATCGCTCGATGGCTAATGACGCCTGTGTCCCCCACATCAGGACGAGAGCAACGGGAGCGAAGAGCAGGTTGCGGCGTGAGTCCAGCAAGTCGATCAGACGGTGCAGTCGGGCGATCGCCTCCGACGGAACGACGTTGCCTCGGCACAGCCCAGTTCTCAGTTCTCGTAGCTTCGCCGAGGCGAAATCGCGATTCTCGATGCGCGCCAACACACCGCCCAACAGGCGCAACTCGTGGGCGGTGCGGGACACTTTGGCGATTACCCTGTCCACGCGCCGCCGCAGTGCCAGCGCGAAGCCGGCGTGCGCGAGAAACGCGACCCCCAGCAGCGCCCGTCCTGTCACCCCGCTGATCAGGCCAATTGCTGCTGCCAGCAGGAACACGACCAGTACCGGCGCCATCCACCGGTAGCTCGGCTGACTGAGCTCCTCTCGTGCACCGGCCCAGTCGGCCAGCTCTTGCGGGTGGACCTGCTGAACGATCTCCTCACCGAAGACCGCCAGCTCCTCGCGGAGGTCTATCGCCCCCGCCAGCTCGCTGGCGGCAGCCTGCCGGGCGACGATCTCGTCGCTCTCGGCAGGAGCCAGCAGCCACTTCGCGAGCGTCTGTCGCCCGATCCCGGTACGGGCGGTGCACAGGAGCTGGTACAACGAGCCCGTACCGAATAGGTCCAGATCGTTGGCATACGGATGCGCATCGTCGCGGAAACGGTCGCCGTCGTAGCCCACCCCCTGCCATTGATCGTCGATGCGGGCCAGCCCGCGCTCGTAGTACGCCGCCCCGCGGTCGGCGCGCGCACGACTTCGTACGTTGCGCTCGTGCAACACCACGAGCAGCAGGAAAATTGCTAGCGGCAGCGCCAGCCATCCGACGTGCAGGCGATCCGGGTCGAACACCGCCCACGCGAACCCGAGCCCCGCCAGGAGCGTGACGCCCCGTGCGACGGAAAGCCGCCAGTCGTACCGGTCCAGAAGCTCGATCTGCGCTCGGCGCTGGCTGAGCCGCCGGTCGTACTGTCCTCGAACATCGGCAACGGATGGCGACTCTTGACGCAGGGAATCACCTCTTTTCAAGAATGCGCTTCGGGCAGTCAGTACAATTCGGAACATGGTAGCTGAACGCAACCCGCCAGATTCCCATGACCACCGCACCTCCAGTCCACCACGGCCTGCTAGCGATGGAGAGGGGTCGCCCGGCGTGATCGACAAGAACCGTTTCCTCACCCGGCTGAGCTCCCAGATCCCCGTTCTTCTGGACGGGCCGATGGGTACCGAGCTGAACCGCCGTGGCTTCGATACGGCGCTGCCGCTGTGGTCAGCCTGGGCGTTGCTCCGTTCGCCGGACGCAGTGCGCGAGATCCACATTGATCATCTGCGGGCTGGGGCGGAGGTCCTGACCACCAACACGTTCCGAACCCATCGTCGCTCGCTCCACAAGGCAGGCTACGGTTCGCGTGCCCGCGAGCTCACCGAGCTTGCGGTCCGGTTGGCGCAAGAGGCCATCGCCCGCGAGCCCAGAGCAGGGGCAGACACGTGCTTCGTTGCCGGGTCGGTCTCGCCGCTCGAGGACTGCTACTCACCGCAGCTCACGCCGCGCCCCGACGAGCTCGAAGGCGAGCACGAGGAGATGGCACGCCATCTCGCCGAGGCCGGGGTCGATCTCCTCTTGGTGGAAACCATGCCGACGATCCGCGAAGCCGAGGCGGCGACAAGGGTTGCCGTAGCGACCGGGCGACCGGTTCTGGTCGGGTTCACCTGTGACACCCGCGGGCAGCTCGTGTCGGGTGAATCAGTGGCCGATGCTGCCGCGGCCATCGAGGCGCTGGGAGCGACGGCGTTGCTGATCAACTGCACACCGTCGCACGCGCTCCACCGTGCGCTCAAACGGCTGGCCGCCGCCACCCGATTGCCGATCGGCGCCTACGGCAACGTCGGCCATTCCGAGGACGAACAGGGTTGGACGGTCACCGATAGCCTCGACGCCACGGGCTACGCGGAGCGGGCACGCGGGTGGATCGAAACGGGAGCCCGTCTGGTCGGCTGCTGTTGTGGCACTACCCCCGAGCACTTGCGCGCCGTAGCTGCGCTGATCAGCCAGGGTACATTCTCGCGACGCAATGACCGCGACGTCCATACAAGGAGAGGAAGCGTGCCGTGAAGATGCTGCTCGACGGAACCTGGGTTGACCGGTCCGACCGGATCGAGGTTCACGACCCGCAAGATGGCGCCCTGGTGGCAACGGTTCCACGTGCGAGCCAGGCGGACATGGTGGCGGCGATTGATGCCGCGGTGCAGGGCGCCGAGACGGCGCGCCGATTGCCCGTGTTTCGCCGCATGGACATCCTGCGGGGTGCCGCTGACCGCATCGAACAACGGCAGGAAGAGGTCGCCCGGACGATTGCGCGGGAGGGCATCAAGACGATAAGGGAGGCACGCGTGGAAACCTCGCGCTGTGTTGATACCTTGCGACTGTCCGCGGAAGAAGCTCGTCGGATGGGCGGCGAGACGATCGCATTTGATCAAAGAGAGGGCAACCAGGGGCGTTTCGGCTACTGGTTGCGGGAGCCCTTGGGCATCATCGGGGCGATCACGCCGTTCAACGACCCGCTCAACCTCGTGGCCCACAAGCTTGGACCGGCGCTGGCGGGCGGCAACGCGGTGATCCTGAAGCCCGACTCCAAGACGCCGCTGAGCGGAATCGGGCTGGTGCAGGCGTTGCACGATGCGGGCGCCCCGCCGGGTGTGGTCCAGGTGATCACCGGGCCAGGCGAACAGGTGGCGGAGCCGCTGGTGACCGACCCGCGGGTACGAATGATTTCATTCACCGGCGGGGCGTCCGTGGGCGAGAGCATCGCCCGCAGGGCCGGTCTCAAAAAGATTGCGATGGAGCTGGGAAGCAACTGTCCGGTGATCATCGCCCGCGACGCCGAGCTCGACGTCGCGGTTCCGGCGTGCGTGAGCGGCGCCTTCTGGGCCGCCGGCCAGAACTGCCTTCACGTCCAGCGACTATTGGTGCATCAGGATGTCTACGAGGAGTTCCGGGACCGCTTCGTAGCCGGCGCCGAGGGCTACACCGTCGGCAGCAAGCTCGACGAGGCCACCGACATGGGCCCGTTGATCACCGAAGCGGCGGCAATGCGGGTCGAGGCCATGGTGGAGCGTGCGATCGAAGCGGATGCAACCCTCCTGTGCGGCGGTCACCGCAACGGCACGTTCTTCGATCCGACTCTCCTGGAGGCGGTGCCCGACACGGTGGAGCTCAGCTATGAGGAGGTTTACGGGCCGGTTACCGCGCTGTATCGGTTCGATGACCTGAGTGAAGCCATAGCCCGTGCCAACGCCGTCGAGTACGGGCTCCAGGCGGCGATCTTCACGCGCTCGATCGACGTCGCCCACCGCGCCATCGCCGAGCTGCGCTACGGCGGCGTGATGGTCAACGACAGCACCGACTTTCGCATCGACGCCATGCCCTTCGGCGGTACCAAGCGTTCGGGCGTCGGGCGCGAGGGCGTCCGCTTCGCGGTCGAGGAGATGACCGAGCCCAAGGTTGTCTGCTTTCGTTTGTAGGATTGGGCGTCTTGGCGCCGCGCGACCGGCGGTTATGACCGCCTACCGAGCGGCCGGGGCGTGCCGCTCGAGTTCCTCGAACCAGTTGAGGACGATGTTGAACTGCGTATAGACAGGCTCGGGAGAGGTCCGTCGGACCACCAAGAACGGCTCCGGATCTTCCAGTTGCTTGAACCGCGCCACGTTCCCCTCGCGGTCCATCCAACACTTCCACCACGGCCTGCTTCTATGAGCTAGACGACCTTGCGCAGGATGGCCCCCGAGGCAAAGCCGGCGCCGAACGCGACATCGATCTCCAGCCCTGTCCGGCGACTGCCCTCAGGGCGCGCTTGCGGGTCGAGGTAGCCGATCGGGATCGAAGCGGTCGAGGTATTGCCGAACTTGACGATGCCGTTGGTGTAGACACGCTCGAGCGGCACATCGAGCTTCTTGGCCACGCTCTCGATGATCCGCAGATTGGCCTGGTGGGGATAGAGGAAGTTGATGTCCTCGAGCCCGATCGGGTCCGGGTTGCCGTGGTTGTACTTGTCGATCACGTGCAACACATCGTGGACCATGGTGCGGACGGCGACGCTGTACACTTTGCGGCCATCCATGCGCAGGTAGGGGCGAGCGATCGTTTGCTTGGTGCTGAAGCGTCCCGATCCGTTGGTGCTCCATTGCGTTTCGAAGGCGGTGTCGGAATACAACAGATCACCGTAACGACCGTCGGCGTGAGTGTAGGTGGCCAGGATGCCCCCGCGCTCGACTGCGCCCAGGATGACCGCTCCGGCCCCGTCGCCCATGAGCACGCAGGTGGAGCGGTCCTGCCAGTCAACCGCATGCGAGAGTCCATCCACTCCTACCACGAGCGATACCAGATCCCTGTCGTAACACAGGTTTTCGACCAGGATCTTGTTGTGCGCTCCCTCGACCGCGTACACGAACCCGGTGCATCCGGCCGACACGTCGGAGGCGGAGGCGTTCTTGGCTCCGAGCTCCGCCTGTAACTGGGTCGCCAGGCTGGGAAAGCGCGGCCAGGTGTTGACGCCGACACGGATGTCGCCGATCTGTTCAGGCGACACTCCCGCATCGTCCATCGCTTGCCGGGCGGCAGCGACGGCCATGCCGAGGATGGTCTCGTCCTTGGCGAGGACGCGGCGTTCTTGAATCCCGGTGCGGCGCTGGATCCAGTCGTCGGTCGTATCGACGATCTTCTCCAGGTCGTGGTTGGTGAGAACGGTGGGCGGCAGGTAGGCGCCGAACCCGAGGTAGCCAATGCGTAGTGAGGGTCGCAAGGTAGTCCCCGCGGGCCGGAAGCCCCGTTTGGCTGCGCCGATAAGGTATGCGCAGATGACAGCAGTACGAGAACGGATCGAATGAATAAAGATGAGGGTCACCCCTCGGCGGCGGGGTGTCAATAGCAGTAGCGGCAAGTCTGCGCCACAGGTTACCCGTCCGCAGCATCAGCTCGCCGAGAAATGCGAGCTAGCGCAGCCCGGTCTCGAACTCGATCGCTAGCTTGACGTCCTCTTCGCTGCCCATGTAGAGGGGGACGCGTTGGTGTAGCTCGGTAGGCTGCAGGTCGAGGATTCGCTCCTTGCCAGTGGAGGCCATGCCGCCGGCCTGCTCGATGATGTAACCCATGGGGTTGGCCTCGTACATGAGGCGGAGCTTCCCGCTCGGTGCCTTCTGGGTAGCCGGGTACATGAAGATCCCGCCGTACATCAGAGTGCGGTGGACATCGGCAACCATCGAGCCGATGTAACGCCCCGAATACGGCCTCCCACTGTCGGGGTCCACCTCTTGGAGGTACTCGACGAAGCGGCGAGTGCTGTCGAAAAAGAGGTTGCGGTAGCCTTCGTTGCAGCTGTAGATCTTGCCCTTCTTGGGAATCTCGATTCGAGGATGCGAGAGCAGAAATTCACCGATTCCCGGATCGAGGGTGAATCCCGACACGCCGGCGCCCGTCGAGTACACCAGCATTGTGCTCGATCCATAAGCGACGTAGCCGGCCGCCACCTGCTCGCAGCCTCGCTGCAGTAGGTCTTTCAGCGTTCCGTGTCCGCTCGGGGTCACTCGCCGGTAGATCGACCAGATCGACCCGACCGAGACATTCGCATCGATATTCGAGGACCCGTCCAGAGGATCGAACAACAGCACGTAGCCGCCCACGTCGAGATCCTCCGGGATTCGGATCGGATCGTCTTCTTCCTCGCTCGCCATCACGCACAGCTGGCCGCCGCGCTCGAAGGTCCTCATGAAACACTGGTTGGCGAACTCGTCGAGCTTCTGAACCTGCTCACCGTGAACGTTGACCGTGCCGGTCTCCCCCAAGATGTCCACCAGACCGGCCTTGTTCACCTCGCGCGAGATCAGCTTGCCAGTCAGGGCGATGTCGTACAGCAGCTTGGATAGATCTCCGCGCGCCTCCGGGTGCTGCAGCTGCATGTTGAGGACGTGCCGCTCGATGGTAACGATCCGATCGGGACGCGTGACAATCGGTTCCTTGGTGGGCGCGACGAAGCGTCTCGACATCGATGTGCCTCCAATGGGGCGCCAGGAGGGTGCCGCCCACAGTGCCTAGTGTGCGTCATTTTCACCCGTTACGAGCTGAAATCAAGCTGCGATGGCCGTCTCATCTCTGGTAGGTAAGGAGAATGTCGGCCCGGCGAGTGGGGAGGACGTCATCTCTAGGTTGAATCACTACCGTCGAACGATCGCTCGTTACCGGGTGTGTCTGGAGATCGACGCGGGCCGGGCGGCGATTCCGTCGGGTCGTTTGAAGATGACGGACACATCGCTTGGTGCCATCGACGGCCTGATCGAGCGTCTCGAGGTGGAGATCGAGGGCGCGTCTCTGGCGCCTCATCCGCGCGCCGGCCTGGCGCTCGAGGCGGTTCAGATCATGTTGCTTGCCCGATGGGTGTTCGAGAGGGCGTATCGGGAGCAGGGCCCGCAAGCGAGCGGCGCGAGCGAGCTGGTCGGGCTCTGATCGAGCGGAGGCCTGGAGGCCGGTATGAACGACCACGTGGTGTCAGGCCGATCAACGTCGCCGACCTAAGGGGAAGCGGCAAACCCCGCGCACACGGCGTTGAGAGAAATCGCCGTCGCTCTCGATCTCTGATCTTCTCTGGAGCCTTGTGCGCCCCTACTGCTCGGCGTTCTCGGTAACGTCCGTTATGTTGCGCACCGCGATCCCGGCGTGTTGCAGCCCTGCAATTAGCTGCGTGTAGTTGTGCTTGCTCACCTTGAAAAGCTGCGGGCCATCGGGTGTTTCCAAGCCTAGCCAGTGGTTCTTCTTCTTGAGGAAAGCGAACGCAAGACATGGCAGGCAGATGAAGAACGCGAGGCTGGCCCCAAGCCCCCACCTGGGATGCTTGGAGTAGCTGTAGGTGACATCCGTAACGTCATCGTAGGGCCATGCCACGGGGACGTTGTTCTCGTCCAGAACACGCAGTTCCGTCTCGGCCAAGACTAGGCTGGTGTCACGCTTGTCCACGTCATCGGTGCCGGCGACCTGCGGCGTGTTGTCCTTGATGAAATTCGAGAGCGACTTGCGCAGGTCATCGATGTTGGCCGCGCAGGCACGCAGTACCTCGGCCGCGCTGGGATTGTCGAGCAAGGCCAGGAGCAGGTGCTCCACCGTGATGAATTCGTGACGTTGCTGGCGCGCCTCGACGAACGCCATGTGCAAACTGACTTCCAGTTCCTGGGCAATCATGTGATTTCCTTTGCCTTGCTTACAAACCTACTTTAATCCGATTCGCCCAACCGTCCAACAGTTCCGGACGCGAAAGTAAAGTAACTTTTCCGGTTTACTCGCACTCTTATCGCGCATCCCGCTCACTCCACGGGCTCGCACACACATTGCAGGGGATGGCCGGCCTTCTGCGCGGCCTCCAGCACCTGATCGACCTTGGTCGCCGCGACGTCCTTGGTATAAATGCCGCAGACCCCTTTACCGTCCAGATGAATCTTGAGCATGATCTGGGTTGCCGTCTCCAGATCCTTGTTGAAGAACTCCTGGATCACGACCACCA
>JACZXM010000120.1 GCA_022571615.1 Acidobacteriota bacterium
TCTGAGCCGATACTCCGCCTGCGTGACCTGTGTGTTCGCTACGGCTCTAAGCCGCCGGTCCTCGACGTGAGCGCATTGGAGGTCGCCGCCGGCGAGATCGTTTGCGTCATCGGACCCAGCGGTGCCGGCAAGACGACGCTTCTGCGACTGGTCAACGGCTACATACACGCCGAGAGTGGTGAACTCGAGGTCCTCGGCTCGACGGTTCGCTTCGGGGCCGACGGTGGCACCGATCGGCGCGGCCGGGCACTGCGGCGGCGCGTAGGCTTCGTATTCCAGAGCTTCAACGTCATCGAACGCGCCAACGTGTTCGACAACGTCCTCTGGGGTTCGCTCGGACGCCAACACGGCCTCGGCGCGTTGCTCGGCCGCTTTCCCGAGAGCGACCGGCGCCTGGCCATGGACGCGATTGCCGAGGTCGATCTGCTCGAGCAGACCGCCCAGCGCGTGGATACCCTTAGCGGCGGTCAGCAGCAGCGGGTCGGGGTTGCGCGCGTCATCGTGCAACAGCCGGAACTGGTGCTCGCGGACGAGCCGGTGTCGAGCCTCGATCCGGTGCTCGCCGGAGAGATCGTCGAGTTGCTCGCGGGGGTCGCTCGACGACACGGCACGACGTTGATCATGAGCCTGCACCTGCCGGCGCTGGCGCAGCGCTTCGCCGATCGGGTAGTTGGCCTGCGAGCGGGCAGGGTGGTTTGGGATGGCGACGCCCAGGCTCTGGACGACACGGCCATCGCCTCGATCTACGGATCCGAAGTGCCACCGCCGGAACCGGAGGTTGGGCGGTGAGGTCCGAGCCCCGCAAAGCCAGTTCTGCTACCCCAGCGCCACCCGAACAGAGTCTGGCCGTGACGCTCCGTCGCGCGGCTGAAATGATTGCCTTGGCCGTGGTGATCGCTTGGGCGTGGCACGGCACCGGCTTCGAGCTCAGCCGCCTCGGTGGCAGCCTCGCGCCGCTGGCCGAGTTTCTGGGACGCATGACCCCACCCGACTTGTCGGCGCTCGACGTGGCGATGAGATCGACGGCCGAAACACTCCAGATCGCCGTGCTCGGGACGTTCTTGGCCGTTGTTCTGTCGATTCCGCCGGCGCTGCTGGCGGCCGTAAACCTGACTCCCGCATGGATTCACCAGCCGGTGCGCTGGACGCTGGCTCTGCTGCGCGGTATCCCGCTGCTGCTGCTGGCACTGATGTTCGTCGCCGCGCTTGGCTTGGGTCCCGTGCCCGGCGTGCTCGCGATCGCGGTGCACTCCGTCGGCATGCTGGCCAAGTTCTACGCCGACGCCTTCGAGAGCGCCCGGCAAGGTCCCATCGAAGCGCTCGATTCCGCCGGCGCCAATTGGCTCCAGCGCATACGCTACGGCGTCCTGCCTCAGGTAGCGCCCGATCTGGCTCGCGACACGCTGTTCCGCTTCGAACTGAACCTACGCGAGTCGCTGATTCTCGGCCTCGTCGGCGCAGGTGGCATCGGCTTCTACATCCAGCTCTACATCCGCTCCTTCCGATACACGCGGGTAGCCACCCTGACGCTGGTGATCCTGGTAATTGTTGTCCTGGTGGAGCAGGGCAGCGTCGCGATTCGTCGCCGACTCCGCTGAGAGCTACTGTCAACCCAACGCAGCAGCTCCACGTCCCCTAATCCCCGTCGAGCTCAAGGCCCGCGCCGTGCGGACCGCACGAGAGCGGGGGATTTCATTCGGCGAGCTGCTGCGGCGTGCCCTGGCAGCCGCCCTCGAGATGCCAGAGGCAGAGAGTGCCTATGCCGATCCGGTGTTCACGGACCGCGCCGTGTTCGAGGGCGAGACTCCCGCTGACCTGTCGTCCGACCACGACGGCTATCTGTACAGCGGCAGCGAATGATCTTCGTCGACACGGGTGCCTTTCTGGCGCGCTACCTGGCGCGCGACCAGTACCACGCCGTTGCGGTGCGGAGCTGGAACGAGTTGGCCTCACGCGGCTGGCGCGTTCACACCAGCAACTTCGTGCTGGACGAGACCTTTACTCTGCTCGGCCGCTGGGCATCCCACGATTTTGCCGCCGACCGAGCCGAAGCGATTCTTACCTCCGGCAAGCTGGAGATCCTTCGCCCTACGATCGAGGACGAGCTCGAAGCGCTCGAGCTGTTCCGCAAGCTCGCCGATCACAAGGTGAGCTTTACCGACTGCGTTTCATTCGCCCTCATGCGCCGGCAGGGGATCGAACGCGTCTTCGGCTTCGACCGGCACTTCGCCTACGCCGGGTTCGCGCTGTGGCCGCAGGAATGACCGTACCTCAGCCGAGCCGGCGCGCGATTCGAAGATCGCGGTGGGCTCACTCGGTTCGCAGCGCCTCGAGTGGATCGATCCGGGAGGCGCGCATCGCTGGGACTTCCTGTCGAATACTTGCCGGGCAAGTCGTCATTTGTCATGATAAATGACGACTATGGCGACGAATCAAGACCACCCGGAGATCAGAAGGGCCCTCAACCTGGCGGCTCTTCTGGAGAACAAATCCCATTTCTTGTTGGGGCCGCGCCAGACCGGGAAGACGACGCTGATCCGGAACCAACTCCCGGAGGCGGTGGTCTACGATCTTCTCGACAGCTCTGTCTTCCTGGCGCTGAGTCAGAACCCGGGCCGGCTGGCGGAGGAGCTGACCCCGGGGGCGAAGCTTGTGGCAATCGATGAGATTCAACGGCTCCCGGAGCTTCTCAACGAGGTTCATCGTCTCATCGAGCAACGCGGCGTGCGCTTTCTTCTCACCGGCTCGAGCGCGCGCAAACTGCGGCGAGGAGGCGTCAACCTGCTGGGGGGAAGGGCCCGTACCAGGTACCTACATCCGCTCACCTGGGCCGAGCTCGCCGAGCACTTCGATCTGGCCCGGGCCATTGAAGCGGGCACGCTGCCGTCCATCTACTTTTCCGATGATGCCGCCGCCGACTTAGACGCTTACACAGGGATGTACCTGCAACAAGAGGTCGTGGCCGAGGGCGCCGTCCGCAACGTCCCCGCATTCAGCCGTTTCCTCAAGGTCGCCGCGCTCTGCAACGGCACGATCATCAACTTCACCAACGTGAGCAACGATGCGCAGGTGCCACGCACGACAATTTATGAGTACTTCGAGATCCTCAAGGACACGCTGATCCTGTTCGAGCTACCGGCCTGGCGTCGATCGACGCGGCGTAAGCCGATCGCCTCCTCGAAGTACTACTTCTTCGATGTCGGCGTCGTCGGGGCGCTGCAGGGGAGGCTGGTTCGCACGGGGACCCCAGAATTCGGAGCGGCGTTCGAGACCTGGTTGATGCACGAGCTGACAGCTTACAGTGACTACCGCTCGGGCGAGCCCCTGCGCTACTGGCGCTCCACGTCCGGATTCGAGGTCGACTTCATCATCGGCGATCACACCGCGGTCGAGGTCAAAGCCAAGGCAAACGTCTCGACCAAGGACCTGCGGTCCCTGCGCGCCCTGGCCGAGGAGAACAAGCTGAAGCGCTACGTGTGCGTTAGCCTCGAGCCCCGCAGGCGAACTGTCGAAGGAATCGAGGTCCTGCCGTACGCGAGGTTCCTCGCAGACCTCTGGGCCGGCGAGTTCTCTTGACGCTCAAGATCCCAGCCGTGCGACCCGTCGAGCGTTGGGAAGCAGGTCAAGGGCTCTGGCGCCCCGTGCGCCAGGGGTCGGTGGAATGCCGTGAGGGATCGGTAACCGCGAATACGATCTCGTTGCCGTCGGGATCTTGAAGGATGAGCATGTCCATCCAGCCCGTCTCGATGATCTCGCCGGGGTCCAATCCCCAGGCAGAGACGCGTTGCCGATGCGCGTCCAGGTCGAGGACGCGAAAGTACAGCCGCGCTTGACCGATTCTGGCTTCTTGCCCCTGCGAAGTGGGCTCGTGCAGGCCGAACTTTCGATCGCCCGCCAGCATTTCTGCGTAGTATGGGGTCCCGTCGCTGCGATTCGCGAACCCATCGAACTCGAAGCCCAGACCATCGCGAAAGAAAGCAGCGCTGGACTCCACGTCAGCAACGTACAGGACAGCCTTGAGGTCGCCTGTGAATATGCCGTGGGCCTGCCGCGCCGAATCCTGTGCCTCGACCAAACCGATCAGACCGGCGGTCATCGCCGCAACCAGCAGGGCTGCTCCGATCCGTACCATTGGTGGTGCTCCTTCCGTGTCAGTGCTCACCGCGTGTTCGGTGGCACGTTGACCTGACCCGCCCCCGCGTTTGTTGTCACGGCCGCTCACGGGCGGCCCGGTACTAATGAGCCAGGTGGCGCTTGAGCCAGTTGTCCAGCTGCGTCCATAGATGTTGCACGTTCGCTTGCCCCGAAACCGTGTGCCATTCCCCGTGATAGCGGATGAACCGCACCTCGCGCCCTAGGCGATACAACGCCGTGAACATCTGCTCCGCCTGCTGAATCGGCACGAAATCCAGATCTCCGTGGACGAGCATCAGCGGGGTGTCGATGGACTCCACGTGTGTCAGCGGGCTGTTGTGACGATATCGCTCCGGCTCCTGCCAGGGTGGCCCCCCCATGCGCATGAAGCCTCGCTCCATTTGCATGATGCGCAGCACTTGGCCGCTCTGCGGGTGGCCGCCGTCACCGTAGCGGAACTGCCCGTAGAAAGTGCCGTAGAGACTCGCCAGGTCGGAGTAGCTGGCGCTCGCGACGGCTGCACGGAATCGATCGGACTGTGCGATCAGGCCTAGCACCGCGTAGCCGCCCGCACTCTGCCCAACAACGGCCACACGCTCTGGATCCACCAACCCCGTGGCGATCGCCGCATCCAGCGCCGGCAACACTCCGTCCCTGAGTTCATCGATCGGATTGCCGTTCGGCGATCCACCCTCCGGCATGCTCGGTAGTAGAACTGCGTAGCCCAACGCCGCGAACAGTTGCGGGTGGAGGAAGTCTCCGGTTGTCGGCCGCAGCGACCGCGGCACGCTGCTGCCATAGACAGTTCCAGGATAGACACTGACGACGAGCGGCACAGGGCCCACGGCATCCGCGGCTGGCAGAAGGAGCCAAGCCTGGAGATCGCGTCCCGTGAGTGAGGAGTACTCGAGCCTCCGCGATGTCCCTAGCCGAATCGCCGAGACCCAGCCGTTGCCACTCCACACCGGGGTCATGTCTGTTCGTGAGGAAAGGCGTCCGAGCGTCACCTGCCATAGCTGCACGCCGGTACCGCTCTCATCGACGAAGAGAGCGGTTCGCGAGTCGGGCGAGACCGAACGGAGCGTCGCGGTGGTCGAGGGCGACGGAATCGGATGGGCCACGAGCGCCGCGTCTAGCAGCTCCAGGAAGCTCGGGCGCCCGTCGACGAGGGCATAGAACCGCCTGTCGTCGCCGAGCTGTCGAAGTCGCCGGATCTCTCCGAGGTTGCCCGTGAGCAGGTGCGGAGTGGGGTCGGCTTCGGAGATGTCGACACGCCACACGTCACCACCCGACTCGATGAGAACGCTATCGGCGCCGATCGGAACCAGCGCTCCCGGTTGCCCCGGGATGGTCGCGGTAAGGTCACGCTCACCCGACGCCGTCAGCAGGCGCCAGTCAGCACGGTCTTCTGGCCCCCGAACGAGCAAGGCCAGGCGGTCGGCCACCCACACCGCCGCGGAGGCCGTCGAGGACTCTCCGGTGAGAGAGTGTCCGAGAGTGCTGCCCTGCAGCATAACGACCCGGGCAGCGGTAGGACCGTCGTGCCCCGAGCCGAGTGCGACAAGCTTCTGGCCGTTGGAAGACCAGCGAACAGAGTCGTAGTCGGGATCCCGAAGCGACACCGGTTTCGCAATGTCTTGCCCCGTCGCCAGGTCGACGACCTTGAGCGCGGTGCCCCAGTTAACGGACGAGTAGAGCTCCTCGTGCTCGAGGAACGAATCCACGGGCTCCGTCGGCAGCCCAGGATCAGGGGTGAAGTACGCGATCCGTCGGCCGTCGGGAGACAGCACAGGCACATGCACACGATCGCTGAACAGGACACGTGAACTGCGGTCACGCAAGTCGTAACGAATGAGAACCGTAGGCTCCACGCGCGGAACGACGTCGCTAGCATCGGCCGTGTCGAGCATCGTTGCCGAGGCCTCGCTCCCTTCGCGCCGCCGCCTCCAGAGCTCTGCCGCCCGGGCCCCGCGTTCTCTGCGGAAGTAGAGTGATCCAGACTTCGGTGCCCCGGCGGGCCAGGCGGTGAAGAGCACACGTTGGCTGTCGAGCCAATGAATCGGGCTGCCACCGAGGCCCAAACGAACGTCAATCGACTCGAGTACGCGCAGCCCCTCGGTGGGGGCCCATAGCGCCGGATGAACTGCAGCGCCCGGCGCAGCGAGCAACATCGCCAGCGTCCTCCCGTCAGGGGACCATTTGGGCTGCCAGGTGGCGCGGCCCAAGTCGGTTTCCGTAACCCCGCGGAGCTGTTGCGTCGCGACATCGAAGACATGAACCCGGGTGCGCAGTTGACGAGCGTCGAGGTGGTTTCCAGGGACGACGATCTCGACCGCGGCCAATGTCGCCAACGTGTTCCACTCGATCGCCCCGACCGCTTCTGTGCGAAACAGGTCGTCAACGACCAGGGGTCTTGGATGTTGGGCGAACACCTGTGCGGGCTCGAGCGCCACAGCCAGGACGAGGAGGGCCAGCTTCGTGAGACGGTTCATCGAATGGCGACCGCGCGGGGATCGAGCATGGTAGATCGATCGAATGGTGGATGTTGGCAGACACAGTGCTGGCGGATCAAGCCGTCGGCTCAGTTGGCTCGCAGCGCCGCGTGCGGTTGCACCCGGGTGGCGCGTGCCGCCGGCAGCCAAGTGGCCAGGAACACGACTGCGAAGAGCACGCCGACCACCGCGGCATGCGTCAGGGTGTCGCCGGCCGTGACGCCGAAAACGAGATCCGAGAGCAGCCGCATGAACAGCAACGAGCAGCCGACGCCGAGCCCGGCGCCAACCACCGCCAGCACCAACCCCTCGCCGACAACGCGGCGGCGGACCCGTCTGGCGGTCGCGCCGAGCGCCATGCGGATGGCGATCTCCGAGCCACGGGCGCCGACCGAGTGGGCCAGAACGCTGTAGACGCCGACGCCGGCCAGCAATAGCGCTCCGCCTCCAAAGAACGCCAGGACGGTCGAGGCCAGCCGATCGCTTGCGGTCTGCTGCTGGAGCAACCCGCTCAACGAGGTGAGCTGCAACACCGCGATCTCAGGGTCGACTGTCGCGACGGCGCGGCGGATATGTGGCAGCAGGTCGTCCCCCATACCTCTGACGCGGAGTGCAAACTCGACGCTGCGGCTCGGCGCCTGCGCGAACGGCAAGTAGAGGTCCGGGTCGCTGCCGCTGCCCGACAGATCGGTAGTCAGGTCGCGCCAGCGCACGGCATCGACCACACCGACGATCGCCACCGGCACCTTCGCCTCGCTGCCATCGAGCCACAGGAATCTACCCACCGCGTCGTTTTCGCGGAACAGGCGCTGCGCCAGCTCGCGACTCACCAGCGCCACCCGCGGGCTCTCGGCAGTGTCGTCGACACTGAAGTCGCGGCCGGCCAGCAGATGTATGCCGGTGGTGCCCAGGTAGCCGGGCGCGATGCGGTGACGGTAGTAACGAATCCCGTCTTCCGACGCCTCGCTGGCGAACAGGAACCCGGCGCTGGTGTCGCCACGCAGCGGCAGGTCCGAACCGAAGGTCGCCGACTCGACCTGTGCCATGGCGTCCAACTCGGCCAGCAAGTGGTCGCCGAAGGCGATGGTGGCCGCAGCATCGTAGCGTGCTGCCGGCAACGACACCTGAAAGGCGCTGACGTTGGCGGTGTCCAGCCCCGGCTCCACCGCCAATTTAGCCGCCACCGTGCGAATCATCAGCCCGGTGGCGATCAACAGCACGAAGGCGCCGGCGACCTCGGCCACCACCAGCAGTTGCTGCGGTGAAAGACCCCGCAGGCGGCCGCCAGCGAGTGTGCGTGCGCCGCGCAGGGCGCCGGCCAGATCGGCACGCGATCCGCGCAGAGC
>JACZXM010000121.1 GCA_022571615.1 Acidobacteriota bacterium
TTGCGCAGGATCCGCAGGCTTTGCTGCAGCTCGTGCTCCTTGCCCCGCTTCACGCCCCAGCGCGCCAGCGGCATCACCGCCGAGGCAAGGATGCCCACGATCGCCACCACGATCACCAGCTCGATCAGCGTGAAGCCGCGGCTCCTCATTCAGTCCTCGTTCACGCGCACGGTGGCCTGAGAAAACTGAACCGGCAGCGGCCGACCGTCGATGTCGCGCAGCACCGCGGAGGCGAACTGGATTCCCGACTCCCCCGCCCCGATCGTCTCGAACTCCAGCGTCAACAGCGTGCCCGAGGCGATGACCCCACCGACGTTGCCCACCCGCCCGATGCCAACGGCTACCGATCCGGTCGCGCTGGCGCTGCTCTGGAAGCTGGTGTCGGCGCCATCGGCCCGCAAGACATTGCCCTCGCGGGCTTCCACAAAGCGCAGCACCTGGGGGTTGAAACTGATTCGCATCCCGGCGCTGTTGATGTCCACATTGCCATCGACCACCACATCTACTGAGACCCTCCGACCCACTCCGGCGCTCTGTTCGGCCGGCAGCAGCTGCACGAGAATCGGGTCCTCCTCCGCCGCCAAGTCCTCCTCGTCCTCGCCTTCGCTCCCGCCGCGGGTTCTACGCCCCCCGCGGCGACTCCCGCTTCCACCACTGAGGTTGTTTTCGGTACCCACGTACACCGGCTCCAGGTCCTCCTGGGTGATGTCGGGCATGCGAACCACATACGGCGTGATCGACAGGATGATGTCGGTCTGCGTGACCTCGGTTACGGTCTTGCCGAACAGGTCGCGCAGGATCGGAATCCTGGAGAGGATCGGGAACCCGGTGCGAACCTGGCGCTCGTCGTCGCGCAGCAGCCCGGCGAGCAGATTGGTCTCCCCTTCCTTGAGCCGCAGCGTGGTGTTGAGAGTCCGGGCCGTGAAGATCGGCAGATCCTGAGATCCGGCGTTCTCCTGCACCTGGGTGACCTGGATGTCGAGCTGCAAGGTAATCGACCCGTCGTGATGCACCCGCGGCGTGGCGTTAATGAGGATGCCCACGTCGCGGTACTCGGTGCCCGAGATCGGCACCACGTTGCCCCCTACCGTCGATTGCGGGTTGAAGGTGGTGGTCGTCACCGGCACCTGCTCGCCCACCAACAGCGACGCGAGCTGTCCGTCCGAGGCCCTGAGCTGGGGCTGCGCGATGAGCTTGAAGTTGGACGTTTGCTTGAGGAACTGGTACCTGAGCGAAGGTACGGTGATGAACACGTCCTTGTTGGTGAGCCCCTTCAGATCCCGGGCCGAGATCCCATTGCTGCCCTGGGTGATCGACAAGGTTGTGGAGTAGTCCGACAGCGACAGTCCCCACTCGTTCATCACCCCGCGATCGACCTCGAAGATCTCTATCTGCAGCAGGACCTCGCCGCGCGACTTGTCGAGCGACCGCACCAGGCGAGCGGCCATGCCAACCACCGCCGCGCTGTCGCGGATCGTCACCGCGTTGAGCGACGGGATCGGCACCACCTGCCGCGCCTGCAGGATCGTCTGCAGGGCGGCGGCGACCTGTTCGGGGTCGGCGCTCGAGAGGTAGAAGGTTTGCATCAGCTGTGGCTCGTACTGGCGCCGCTTTTGCTGGTTGTCGGGAGCGATGAGAATCGTGTTGGGTCCCATCACGCGATAGAAGTGGCCCTGGGTGGTGGTAAGCATGTCCCAAGCGCGCAGGTACTCGACGCGGGCCAGAAAAAACGACGTTTGCTCGTTGTCCAGGTCCGGGTCGAACATCACGTTGATCCGGCCAAGCCGCCCCATCGCCCGGTAGATTTCCTTGATGCGGGCGCGCCGGTAATCGAAGGTCATCTCGCCGACGGCCCGGTGCTCGAGTTGGGGAATCGGGTCGGGGGCGGCCTCGGCGCGCTCGATCGCCCTCTCGATATCGGTTTTATCCGCCGCTGCCGCCGCGGTCGCCTCGAGAATCGCGTCGTTGATCCGCCGCAGATTGAGCTGTGCCGCCTGATTGGTAGAATCGAGGCGCACCGCCAGCTCCATCTCCAGCTGCGCGTTGTGCAGATCGCCGGCATCGAACAGCTTGTTGCCCTGCGCGCGGTGGAATCCGGCGGCGTTGGCTTGCGCCAGCAGCAGCTTACGGCGTGATTCCTGATCGCCTGGCTCCTCCTTGAGACGCTGTTGATAGTAGGTGATCGCCAGGTCCCACTCGCCGTTCATCGAGTAGGAATCGGCACGCTCGAGCGTCTGCGAGCTGGCGCAGGCGCCGGCGGTCAGCATCGCCAACAGCACGACCGCGCACACCGACAGCCGGGCGCTTGGCGACGGTACCGGACCCATCACACTCCCACCACGGCCTGCTAGCTCCCTCATCGTTTCTGCCTCGATTCCGGTCTCATTGCGAAAGTTTTTTTCTTAGCGAGAGGCTGACGATCTGATCGCCAGCCTCGAGCGTGACAGTCACCAGATCGATGCTCGCGACCCGGTAGCCCTCGGGCAACAGCTCACCCTGGCGCAGCAAATGGACGTCGTCGCCGTCGCTGAGGGTCGCCAGCAGCCCTTCGTTGGTGCGGGTAATCCCGAGCAGTGTGTAGGGCATCACCGGTTCCGGAGTGAACCCGTCGTCGCCATCGTCGGTCGGAGCAGGAGGCGACGGTGCGGGGCGCTCGTCGACGGCAAACGCGAACAGGTTGCGTTGGCTCGGCTCCGGCTCCGGCTGCTCGCGCTCCAGTCGCTCGAGGTGGAGCGCGAAGTCTCCCGCCGACATCGGCACGGGCGGCAACGACGCCAGCCGTTGGCGGAGCGCTTCGGCCAAGGCGACCGGGTCCGCGACCGTCACGGGCGCGAGCTCCGAGACCTGGGCCGCTGCGGGTACATCGAGACTCGATCCCTCGATTGTCTCCGTGTCGGTGAAGATCGAGGTCGAAAGCTGCACCATCAGCGTCTGCCTGGTGTCGTGCTCGCTCGGTGTCGAGACCCTGATGCGCTCGACCACCAGGAAGCTCGGTCCGTCCAGAAGCTGGCGCAAGAACCGGCGCAGTTGCGCGTATCGTCCGCGCACCGGCATGTCGATTTGAAGCTGCAGCAACCCCAGCTCGGGTACCGGCTGTGGGTTGTAGGTGACGCGCTCCACGCTCATGCCGGCGGCATCTACCGCGGCGCGCACGGTGGAAATGATCTCCGATATGCTTCCCGAGCTCGCACCGACGTGCCGGCGCAGCTGTGCCAGGGCGTCTTCGGCCGCCAGCACCGGGCCGTACATGGCGCGGGCGCGCGCCAGCGCCGGCTCGAGGGTCTCGTGCGCTTGGCGGCCCACGCGCGTGGCACTGCCCACCGCCGCGGCTTCGCCCCAGGCAGGGAGCGTGAAGGCCACGAGCACAACGCCGTTGGCTACCAGCAAGGCCGCCAGCGCCAGCATCTGCGCCCGCACCGCGACCCAGCCTGGACCCAGAGCCAGCGACAGCGCCCCGCGCTCCTGTCCCGAGACCAGCCAATGAAGCAGGGCCCGCGACGGTGTCGGCCCGCTCACCGATTCACCTCGGACCCTGCCGTTGGGGACTTACCTGCCCGGGGTGGCAGGTAACGGGCCTGTAGGGTCAGACGCTCCAGGCCGTCGAGCCCGGTTGTCTCTTGCTGCGGGTACACCTCAGTGAAGCGCGGGTGGGCCTCGATCTCGAGGAAGAAATCCTGCAGCGGGCCGTTATCGCGGGCCGCCGCCACAATGCTGATGCGCACCGTGTCGTCGGTCTCGATCCCCGGCTGCACGCTCTCGAGCTTGACGCGCTCCGGAAGCACCTGCTCCAGATCGCTGAAGATCGCCTCCCAGGGGATCGTACGCCAGGCAACGAGCTGATTGCCCAGGGCCACCGCCGTCACCGCGGCGCGGGCGCGCTGGACGTCGGCGGCCTGGACGATCTGTTCGACTTCGCTTTGCCACTGCCGCAGGGCCGCAGGATCCACCGACGCCACGACCACCTGCTCGGCGCCAGGCTCCCGCATCAGCCAGCCCAGCCAGCCGGCGTGCACGGCGCTGATCACCGCCAGCGCCAAGGCTGCGCGGGCAACCAGCCGTCGCGCCCGACGCACTCGAGAAAACGGTTGCGTTGCCAAGTTGAGTCGCGGTGGTCTCATCCGCTCAGCGCTCCCAGCAGGGCCACCTCGGGTGAGACAGCGGACACCTCCAACTTGGCCTCTCTCGCTGCCGCAGCGGCCGTTTCCATCCAGTCGTCCTGCCCGCACAGCCATACCCGGCCGATGCTCAACGCGAGCCGGTCGTTCACGTAGCGCTCCAGACGAGGCAGCTCCTGCCGCAGCTGCTCGGGTGGCACCCGCGCACGCCAGGCGCGATGGAAGCGCGGCACTCCCTGGACCTCGAACAAACAGGCAAGGGTCCCGGCACCGTCGCACACGATCAGATCGGAGTCGGGCTCGGCACCCGCGGCGGCGGCCATCGTCCAGGGCACCA
This sequence comes from Acidobacteriota bacterium, assembly GCA_022571615.1. Taxonomy (GTDB): domain Bacteria; phylum Acidobacteriota; class UBA890; order UBA890; family WLXD01; genus JACZXM01. The sequence goes on from JACZXM010000121.1 coordinate 4,453, forward strand.
ACCGGCCCACGGTCCATTCCAGCTGCTGCACGAGCTGCTCGTACTCGCGCACCAGCGCTTCCTGGGCCCCGAGGCTGACGAGCCATTCATCCGACGTCTCGCCGTTGGTGCCCTGCCCAGCGATCGACCACACCGTACGCGTTTCCTCGGCCGGCACCGGCCACAGATTCCGCAGCGCCCAGCGCGCCATCTCATCGCCCTCGGCCCGCCGCGGCGCGGGGCCCTGAATCGGCACCGACGCCAGTTTCACGCTGCCGTCGGGCACCACCACCGAGACCAGCTCGGGATTGCGTCGCAGGTAGCCCTGGTGCCGGGCCTCGGCGATGCAGGTGCGCAGCGCTTCCAAGATCACGCCGCGATCGCCGAAAACCGGTGCCTTCAGAGTATCGAGCAACGCACCCTCCGGCAGGCTCCCCTGCCCCGAGTACACCGCCTCGAGCGAACCGTTGCCACGCGCAACGAGCACGCGGACCCGGTCGCGGCCGAAACCGATCGCAATGCGTTCCTTCTGTCGCCAGATCGCCATGATTAGTCCACGAAGGTGACCTTGTTGATCTCTTGGAGTGTGGTGACCCCGGCGCGCACCCGTGCCAGCGCCGAGTCGCGCAGAAACACGATCCCCTCGCTCGCAGCCTGACGCTTGATCTCGGAGGTTGGACGGCGGGCGAGGATCATTTCGCGCACGGTGTCCGAAAGGTCGAGCAGTTCCGAGATCACGGTGCGGCCCTGAAACCCGGTATCGTGACATTCGGCGCAGCCGGCGCCCTCGTACAGATCGGCGCCGGCCAGATCTTCCGGGCTCAACCCCGACTCCTCGAGCAGCTCCGCCGTCGGCTCCACCGGACGCCGGCAGTGTGGGCAGATCAGGCGCACTAGCCGTTGCGCAAGAACGCAGTTGAGCGCCGCGACGAACTGGTATTCTTCGACCTGCATGTTGAGCAACCGGCCGATCACGTCGACGACGTTGTTGGCGTGCACGGTGGTGAACACCAGGTGCCCGGTGAGCGCCGACTGCACCGCGATGCTGGCGGTCTCCGGGTCGCGGATCTCACCGATCATGATGATGTCGGGATCGTGGCGCAGGATCGACCGCAGCCCGCGCGCGAAGGTGAGGCCCTTTTTCTCGTTGACCGGAATCTGGGTAACACCTGCGAGCTGATACTCGACCGGATCCTCGATCGTAACGATCTTCTGCTCCTCGGTGCGAATCTCCGACAGCGCTGCATACAGCGTCGTCGTCTTGCCCGAGCCGGTCGGCCCGGTGACCAGGAACATGCCGTAGGGCTCGCGCATGTATTTGCGGATCATGCGCATGTCCTCGGCGGTGAACCCGAGCGCGTCGAGCCGCAGGCCGGAGAACTCGTCGGCCAGGGACTCCTTGTCGAGAATCCGGATGACCGCGTCTTCGCCGTGGATCGCCGGCATGATCGAGACGCGGAAATCCACCGTTCGACCCTGCAGGTTGAGCTTGAAGCGCCCATCCTGCGGTACTCGCTTCTCGGCAATGTCGAGGTCGGACATGACCTTCACCCGCGACACGATGGCGTCGTGGTGACGTAGCTCGATCGGCTCCATCGCCGGGTACAAGACCCCATCGATGCGGTATTTGATCCACACCCCGTCATCGCGCGTTTCGATGTGAATATCGGATGCCCGGCGCTCGAGCGCGTTGAGCACGGTGGTGTCGACCAGTCGCACGATCGGGTGCCCGGAGTCGGCCGCCAGGCTCGCCAGGGTCAGACCTTCCTCCTGCTCGCCGCCGGCCGCGGTGGCGACGCCGAAGGTCTCTTGCACCGAGGCCAGGATGCGCTCGCCGGCGCCGGCGCGGCGCAATGCTCGCTCGACCGCATCCGGAGCAGCCGCCCGGATCTCGAGCGGCGTATCTAGCAATCCCTCGAGCGCGTCGAGTGCGGCCATGTCATCGGGATCCGCGAACGCCACCACCAGGGCGCCTTCCGCCCGCCGCTCCAGCGGCAGGAACGAATACCGGACCATGAGCTCGATCGGCACCTCGGATAGCAGCTGCCGGTCGAGCGACAGCTCGTCCAGGTCGACGAACGGCACCCCGAGCTCCGTGGCTGGGCTCATCCGATCACCTGAACGGTTTGGAACAGCGGTATGTACAACGACAGCAGGATCCCCGCCACCAGCACACGGGTCAGCAGGGGCAACTCGGCCCCCGAGCTGGAATAAAAGTCGGCGAACCGCGGGATGACCATGGTGAGCAGGATGGTGACCACGATGAGCGCGACACACAGCAGAACACTCGGGTACATGAGCGCCGAGCGCACGCGCTGGCGCAGGATCTGCGATCTCTGCAGGTGCTCGGAGTAGCGATGGATAGCGGTAACCAGATCGCCGCTGGCCTCACCGACCTCGAGCGAGGTGACGAACAGCTCGGGGATCCCGGCGCGCTCTACCTCCGGCCCGAAAGCGCCCGAGAGGCTTTGTCCGCTGGCGACCTGCTGCCGCACCCGGTCCAACATGCTGCCGGACGCGGTACCAGCGCGGCGGGTGCGCAGGATGTCCACGCACCGTAGCAAGGGCAAGCCGGCACGAACCAGCGCCGCGAGCTCCTGGTTCAACAGCAGCAGGTCGGAGGCCGCAACCCTCGTTCCCCGGCGCAGCAAACCGCTGCTCACCGCCTCCTGCTTGCCGCCCCCGAGGCGCAACATCGCAAGCTTGCGCAGCGCCTGCAGGGCACCACCCGACCGTTGCGCGATATCGAAGATCTCCAGGCCCTCGGCCGCAAGCTGCTCGCGAGCGGCATCAGCCGAGGCAGCCGTCACGAAGCGCTCGGCAATCGCGCCCTGAGCAGTTCCGACGCGGCAGCGGAATTCGGCCACCACGGCCTCCTAACGCTGCACAGGCGGTTTTGTCGGAGGCACCGGATCGGGATCCGCGCGCACGACGATGGCCAACACCAGCGATCCATCCGTCCCCGATTCGCTCCCCGGACGCACCCCGAATAAATACGGCCCGCCGGGCGCAAGGATGAGCTCGTCGGCCACCAGGGGCTCGCTTTCGCCCTCGAGCCGGACCGCCCGGAGCGTGAGAGTGCCGTCGGCGTCGGTGCGCTCGGCGATGAACGCAAGGCGGTGGCCAGGCGACAGCTCGATCGTCCCCGCTCCTCGCTCCGGCTCACCGCTCCAGGCCCCGACCAGAACGTAGTTGGTGTACGGGAACGTCGCGCTCAAAGTTGCGCGCAGGTCGGCCAGCGCGCTGGCGCCGCCGGCGCCGTTGAAACCCTGCCCCATAGCCTCGGTCGGAGGCTGACCGTTGAAACCGCGTACCAGGCGGACCTCGAGCCGCCACGTGCGGGCCTGGCCAGGCGGTTGCGTCCGCTCGTCGGGGCCTTCCAGGAGTACGAGCTCGCGCGCCGCGATTGGGAACCGGGGCGACAGGGTCGCATCGGCCGGAGCAGTTGCTCCGGAGTCGGGATCCCCGCCGGTTAGCTGTTCGCTCACCGGCGCCCCTCCCG
>JACZXM010000122.1:0-2155 GCA_022571615.1 Acidobacteriota bacterium
ACGACAACCCCGTAGGCATCGGTGAACGCCGCTGCGGCGTACTCGAAACTCGCGTAGGCAAAGCCGGCATCACCCCAGCTCGTGCCCCAGCTGTTGCGCACGATGAAGTAGCGATCGGTGTAACCGACGATGGCCACCGCGTGACCGCCGAGGATCTTGTCAGCGTCGTAGACCCTCAGCCGGCTGGCAGCGCCAGAGCCGGCTTGCATGAAGGTCTTGTCGACGGATAGACGCGTGAGGATCGGCCCGCGCGTGGCGAGCCAACGCCGCCAGTCGTCCGGATCCGCGCCGAGATTGAAGTAGCTCTCAATCCGCAGCCCTGAGGCGCGGGAGTACAGAGACACCGTCGAGTCCCGCCACAGCGGGCCGTCCATTGGCAGATCCTTCTCGAGCACGCAGCCCCAGCGATGCGCGATGCGCAGCGCTCGTTTTGTCTGCGTGCCGGCCGAATCGATGAACGAGGTCGGGTACTCCGTGATCTCGTCCGTCTCCTTGTTCGCCATCCAGATGAAGCGCGGCGAGGTGACCTCGTTGCGCCCGATCAGCCCGGCCTTGACATAGTGCCAGCGCAACACCCCGTCCGCCGCGGCGAATCCCACACACGCCCCGGTCGAGCCCTGATCCCGAATCGTCCACCAGTCTTCCCGCAGATCCACCTCGGCGGGGAGCTCGGCCTCGTCCTCGACGATGCCGGCCCGGGTCGCGGTGTCGATCCTCCAGTCGTGCTCGGTGTTTAGTGATGGGACGCAGTTGAGGATCCGCTGTTCCATGGCGCAGGATCGGTGGAGACTCTCCTTGGCGGTGGCGACATCGGTCTTCTTGCTGGTCTGCTCTTGCGGCACGTCGACTCTCCGATCTGTGGGCTCCTGGTCCGGTACCTGCCTAACGAAAAGGATCTTGTCCGCGATGCGAACACCTCTATCTCAACGAGTGCGGCCTCAAGGAGTCAGTGCCTCAAGGAGTCAGTACTGACCCCGCTCATTCAGATATGTCGAACTTGAGGCCGATGAGAGCAGTCAGCTTCCCGTCGACGTCACCTAGAAACTCGGGCTTGTTCGCGAAGACCACGCCGAATGGTACCGAGAGGTCGCCAAACTTCTTCGTGATTGTGAACGTGGCGAGGAAACGTTTATTGCGCATGATGTCGTCGACCGGGCTTTCGTAGCTCGCCTTCACATCGACACGCGACGTTGAGTTGCCCTGTTCGTCCACGCTGAGAAGACGACCATATGCCCCGGAGAAGGTCCACTTGTGGGAACCTTCGAGCATTAGCTCGACACCGTCATCAGGCAGAGACAGACTGTAGTCCTCTGTGTCCGTGTATTCGACAGATATCGCAAGGCGCTGCGCCGAGCGGAGCGCTTCGCGGTTCTCTTGAACGAACACAGGAAGCGAGCGCAAACACTCGGTGGCTCTGCGACTTTCCGCTGCCGCGACCGGCCCGCAGGAACGCCCTGAGACGTCGCGCAGCGAATTCAGGTTGACGATTCCGGTTTCCCAGGTTGCCTTGATCGTCGTCTGATCCGGACCGACCAGGTCGCCGCGAAAGCGTAGTGCGAGTGAGAAGTGCAGCTGCGGCTGATTGTTCAGCAAGGCTGCGAATTGATCCAGGCCAGTATTCTTCCGGAGCTCGGCGACGCGGTCCTCGAAGGTCTTTTCCTGGCGCGCGGCAGCTTCAAACTCTTCAAGCACCTCGAGGCGCTTACTCTTGAAGGCGAGTTTCTTCTCGTTTTCGCTCATCGACCTCACTCGCTGATCGCCGATCAGTGAAGTAACGTCGACTTCTCCGAAAACAGTATCTTCGTCGACAAGGTCACCATACTTGTCGACGAAACGAAGCAAGAGGGTAGTTTGGGCCTCGTCGCGTTCTTCTTCGAAGCGCAATATGAGCTGGTCGAATAGCGCCTGGTAGAGGCGGCGGTGGGTCTCGAAGCCACGGCCGTAGGAAGAGTTGGTCACGTTGTAGCTGAACTCTACGGTGGTGTCGGCGAAGTTGTCGAGCTGCTTCTCGAGCTCCTCCTTGCGAGCGGCGCGGGTTGCCTCGGGCAGGGCGCTCTCGAGGGGTTTGAACAAGGTCGGTTTCGTGTTTGCTACCAGCCGGCCCTTGAAATTATTGTCGCCGCTGAACACCGGGAGGTTGAGGTCAAACGTCAGT
>JACZXM010000122.1:2165-7858 GCA_022571615.1 Acidobacteriota bacterium
CCCGGTGACGACGTGAATGCCTTTGCGCTCTAATTCATTGATCACCCGCTTGCGCGTCGGTTGCAAGGAATCCGTGACGTCGGCGAAAAAGACGGTCGGTCCCTTCTCGGCGTCCTCGGCCACCTCTCCGATCAGGCCCGAGAAGGTCAAGAATGGCAGGAAGTCACGCACCGCGGAGCCAGTTCCCGCATCGGCGACGTCGACACCTGTCGGCTTCTGTTCAAGAGCCTTCTTGGTGTTTGTAGCGGCCCCTTCTTTGGCTTGTGCTCTCTCTTCTTCATCGATGCCGGGCGGAAGATATTTCTCCAGGCACGCCACCAAGGAGTCCTGAAGTGTGCACCTGTGCTGGGCCGCGGCTGGAACGACGGTGCCGACGAGCAGCAAGGGGACTAGCCCCACTATTCGTCTCATGCCGCGCGTCCCCCAAGGGTCTTGATCGTGATGGTCACCCTCCGAATCCGGTCACCCGCCTTGCCTGACACCTCACCGCAGTAGGGTTTGTGGTGCTCGGTTCCGTCGGGCTTGATGATCTTGGCACGGACACAGGCGCTGCTTCTCTCACTGCCCTGGAAATCCACTCGCACCCTTATGACGTATGCTCCTGGGGCGTTGATTTTCTTCCTCTTGGGCCCCGGTGTCAGCACAGTCCCCGGCCAGTTCTCATCGCTGCCGTCCGCTGGCTCCCAGGACGCGTTGCTCGCGAATGTCACAGGATCGCCCGCGACCTTGGGTTGGACTGAGAGGTGTAGCCACGAGTCGCCCTGCACGTCCCTCCACATCTTGAGCGTCTTCCTGGTGCACGCCACGCCTACCTCCTACTGCTCTGGTGTTGATTGTCCCGAATGCGTCGGCCATGTCTACGCCCTCACGGTCGCAACGCACCTACGTATGAAGACACACTTGCTCGGACTTTTCCGAGGATCAACGACGGATCGGCGGTCCGCCAAAGGCCCCACCCACCGGCAGAGTGGTCCACTCGCAAGACCACCGAGATCTCCGACGGCCGCAGAACTAACGGCTATCGGTTGTACGGGGAGCAGGCGAGAAAGCTTGGGTCTGACTTCCGGCGGCTTCTGGATGGCTGGTCCGGATTCGAGGCCAACGGCGGAGGAAGAAAAAACCGCCGATCCGTCGCTAACCCTCGCAAAAGTCGAGACAGGCAGGTTTATCCATATAGGTGAGGTGCAACCTAGCCGTCCGGCAACCCTGTGCTTGCCATCGATAACGCCAACCGCGAAGAGGTTATGGAATGAGCTTGCCATCTGCGGGCCCTGGGCATAGCGAGGTGGAGATTGACGGTAGTGGCGCCGCGCCTCTGCACAGACAAGCTTATCCGCGCCTTGAAGCCGCAATCCAAGTGGAAGTCCAGGTCGCTGGCTCTCCGCAGGTCGTTCGCGGTGTCACCCTCAATCTGAGCCGCGGCGGTATGTTGGCCAACCTGGATGGGCCGGTTGCGGTCGGGGATGAATGCACCATCCGTTTCCCGAGCCCGGGCACCGAATTGCCGCTCAATCGGGAGACTTGCCCTGAGTGCGGTCACCTATTTCCCATTCCCTCCGTACCGGGCCAAACCATCAAGGGGTTTGCTACCCGTGTACGAGAAGGAACTGCGGTCACCACGGTGGCGTTCGAGTTTGCGATCCTTCTCGAGATAGCCAACGAGTAGATCGAGAATGTCTACTTAGCCGTGGACCGGGCCGCGCGGCCGCATCCCGCCCGAGTCTCGGCATAGAGACCGACTGGCGTAGCAAAGCCGTCAAACTGTGACGGGTGTTCTTACCCGTGCGAGAATCAGACAGTACGGTTGGGGCCAATCCCGTCAAATCCAGTATTAAGGACGCCCCTCGTCATGTGTTCGATTCTCGGCATCCTCGAGATCCGGTCGAATCCCGACACGCTGCGCGATCGGGCGTTGGAGTTGTCCCGTCTGCAGCGGCATCGCGGACCCGACTGGTCGGGCGTGTTCTCCTGCCAGCGAGCCGTGCTGGCGCACGAGCGGCTGGCGATCGTCGACGTCCTGCACGGTGCCCAGCCGCTCAGGAGCCCCGATGATGAGCAGATCCTGGCGGTCAACGGCGAGATCTACAACCACCGGGAGCTACGCGAGAGCCTGGATGCCTACCCGTTTCGAACCGAATCGGACTGCGAGGTCATCCTGCCCTTGTACCGCGAGCACGGCGGGCACTTTCTCGATCACCTCAACGGCATCTTTGCCTTCGTTCTCTACGACGTGCTCAAGGATCGCTATCTCATTGCCCGCGACCCCATGGGCGTCGTCCCGCTGTACACCGGACGCGACGAGCAGGGCAACCTGTACGTGGCTTCGGAGATGAAAGCCCTGGTTGGGGTGTGCCGAACGGTGCAGGAATTCCCGCCCGGTCATCTGCTCGATAGCGCCATCGGGGATCAACCGGTTCGATACTATGACCGGCCGTGGTTCCAGTACGAGAACGTGGAGGGGGCCCGGGTCGATGTCGCGAAGCTCCGGGAGGCGCTGGAGGCTTCGGTTCACCGACAGCTGATGAGCGATGTCCCATACGGTGTGCTTCTGTCGGGGGGGTTGGACTCCTCGATCATCGCCGCGGTGGCGAGTCGTTACGCGTCGCGGCGGGTGGAAGATGACGACCGCAGCCAGGCATGGTGGCCGCGACTCCACTCTTTTGCCATCGGGCTCGAGGGCGCTCCCGATCTGCCGGCAGCAAGGCAGATGGCCGACCATATCGGCACCGTGCACCACGAGTTTCAGTTCACGTTGCAGGAGGGCCTAGACGCGCTGCGCGACGTCATCTACCACCTCGAAACCTACGATGTCACCACCGTGCGCGCCGCCACGCCCATGTACCTGATGGCGCGGCGTATCCGCGCCATGGGTATCAAGATGGTGCTATCGGGCGAGGGTGCCGATGAGATCTTCGGGGGATATCTCTATTTTCACCGGGCTCCGAGTCCTGAGGCGTTCCACGAGGAGACCGTGCGCAAGCTCGACCGCCTGCACCTGTACGACTGTCTGCGAGCCAACAAGTCGATGGCGGCCTGGGGTATCGAGGCTCGCGTGCCGTTCCTGGACCTGAAGTTCCTGGACGTTGCCATGAGCCTGGACCCGGCGGCCAAGATGGTCGGCGAGGACGGTCTCGAGAAGCGGATCCTGAGAGAGGCGTTCGCCGACCTGCTGCCCGATTCGATCCTCCGCCGGCAAAAGGAGCAGTTCTCGGACGGCGTCGGCTACGGTTGGATCGATGGACTTCGCGACCACGCCGAGAGGCGCGTAAGCGAATCCGACCTGGGCAGCGCGGAGTTCCGCTTTCCTCACAATACGCCCGGTACCAAGGAGGCATATCTTTACCGGGCCCTGTTCGAGGAGCGCTTCGCGTTGCCCTCGGCAGTCGCCTGCGTACCGGGCGGTCCCTCGGTCGCCTGCAGCACTCCCGAGGCACTGGCCTGGGATGCAGAGCTGCGGGCCGTAACCGATCCTTCCGGACGCGCGGTTCGTGGCGTGCACCGTGATGCTTATTGATGGCGCCGACACGCCAGGAAACATGACCCAACCGTTCGCGGACCTGTCCCCCAGGGACTGGCGCCGTCGCGGCGCCTACTATGCGCATCGGGGACACGACGTCTTTCGCCACATCGAGGGGCACGGACCAGCTCTGGTTTGCCTCCACGGCTTCCCCACCGCGTCCTGGGACTGGCACCGAATTTGGGAGCCGCTGACCGCGCGGTTTCGCGTCCTGGCTCCGGACCTCATCGGGTACGGATTCTCGGCCAAACCGATCGACTACGAGTACTCGACCTTCGATCAGGCCGACCTGATCGAGGCGCTCGTTGATTCGCTCGGCATACGCCAGGCGCATGTTCTCGCCCACGACTATGGCGATACCGTGGTCCAAGAGCTGCTCGCCCGCCGCTTGCAGCATCCGGGGCGGGGTTTCGAGATCCAGTCCGTCTGCCTACTGAACGGCGGCATCTTCGTCGAGGCCATCCGCCTCCGCCCGATCCAGCGGCTCCTGCTCACCCCGCTCGGGCCGCTCATCTCGGCGCTCTACGGCCAGCGATCTTTCGATCGTAGCTTTCGCCCGCTATTCGGGCCCGACACACAGCCCACGCGACAGCAGCTGGACGCGTTCTGGGAGCTGATCACGTACAACCAAGGCAGCCGGGTGCTCCACCTGCTCATCCGGTACCTGCGTGAGCGAGCAAGATACCGTGAGCGATGGGTGCGGGCGCTGGTCGACGCGCCGGTTCCGGTACGGTTCATCGTCGGCTCCGAGGACCTGGTCTCCGGGCAATTGATGGCCGACAGATACCGCGAGCTGGTGCCAGATCCAGATGTGGTAATGCTGCACGGGATCGGGCACTATCCGCAACTGGAAGCTCCCGCTGCCGTGTTGCGTGAGTTCTTCGCGTTTCAGGCAGCCTACCGTTAATGACCACCTGTCGAAGCACGATGTCGAATCCTCCTTGGCCGTCGTGGGCTGTGCTCCTTGCCCGCATTGTGCTGGGACTGATCTTCTTCATGGCCGGCGTTTTCAAGGTCTTCGAGCTCGGTCCGCTCGAGCACGCCCGGCGCTTCTTCCTGCCCTACACGGACACCTTTCTGCCCGTATGGTCGTTATGGCTCGTCGGCACGCTTGTCCCCATCGTGGAGCTGGCGGCTGGGGGCCTGCTACTGGTCGGATGGCGCGTGCGTTGGGCCTGCGTCGCAATCGGTTGTGTCCTGGCCGTGGTCACTTTCGGCCACCTGCTGCGGGATCCTCTCTACGCGTTCAACGAGCACGTGATCCCTCGACTGGCCCTGGTCCTGTTCCTCCTCGCCATGCCTGCTTCCGCCGATCGATTCTCCCTCGACCATTGGTTGCAGGCACGACAGGGAGATCGGGGATGATCAGTCGCATCTGGCACGGTTGGGCGCGTCGTGACAACGCCGACGCGTACGAGCCGTCGTGCCGCCGGAAGCCCGCGCCCTGCTGTCGCGATTCGACGACAGATCGGCGCACTACGAGACCCTTCTCGAACCCGAGTAGAAAAGCCCCGAGGTTCCTGGCGTGGTATTCTCTCGGCTGTTCTAGGATGACTGCCCGGTTCTGTTTCGAGCTTGAGTCTCTGATCGCGTTTCGGGCCGGTTTCCTGTTTTCGTTTCACGGAGGCGCGGTGCTCTAGGTCAGCGCCCCTGGCGCGAAGCCCTCTTCGGCAGGGCGGCACGCGCGTCCACTACTGGCCTCTGGCCGTAGAGAGACTCAAAAGTGAAGAAGATCTATGTGGGCAACCTGCCCTGGAGCGCTACCGAGGACGGGCTGAGAGAAATCTTTGCCGCTTACGGCAACGTCCACTCAGTAGCGGTCATCACCGATCGTGATACTGGCCGCTCGCGCGGTTTCGGCTTCGTCGAGATGGATGACGAGGACGCTGACAAGGCCATCTCGGGTGCCAACGGCCAGGACATGGGTGGGCGTGCCCTACGCGTGAATGAAGCCCAGGACCGCCGTAGCGCTCCGAGCCGTCCGCGCTGGTAGCTCGACCTTGACCGAGTTCGGCGCCGGCCACACGGCCGGCGCCGATTTTCGTTTGAGTCCCAACCGTGGGGTCGGTGTTGCCGTGATGCGCGCAGGTCTTCAGGGCCGATTTGCCACGGTCGCCTTCGCGATCGCGCTGCTGGCTGGGCCAGCGCGACCGATGGTCATTGCCCTCGATCTGGA
>JACZXM010000123.1 GCA_022571615.1 Acidobacteriota bacterium
AAACGGGCGAGATCTGGACCGGGCGAAATCCGATTCCGTCAAACTGACCCACTACCGCCCTCTTGCCAAGCTATGCACTCTATGCATAGACTTATAGGCATCGAGTTCTTGGTACTGATTCCCTGAGTCAGGGAATCGTCCTTCCCGAGGGCGGACATGGCGAAGAAGGCACTCGGAGCGACCCGGTGGCGGGTGTTCGGGGAGCTACTGCGCCAGGGGGCCCTCCGACTTGCGGCCGGGCTCGTGATCGGGCTCGGCTGCTACGCGCTCGTGGCTCGCCTGCTGGACACGACGTTGCTGTTCGGAACCGGCGTCTACGAGCCTGCGACGCTCGTGAGCGTGGTCGTGGTGGTAGCACTCGCGACGCTTGGCGGCGTGGCCGGCGCGGCCGGTCGGGTTACCCGTCTGGATCCGCTCACAGCGCTGCGCAGCGAGTGATCTCGCCGCCCGGGTGATTTGGGTGCCTCGCTTTCGCGTCTTCTCAGTCGGCTGACTGGAAGGCCCGCGCCCGGTAGAGGAAATCGACGATGTTCCCCTCGTGCGGCTGCAGCCAGTTGAGGCTGATCGTCGGAATCGGGCCGAGGTTGAGGCGGTCGATGTTGGGGGCATCGAGCAACTGCCTCCGGAAGCGCTCATCCTCGGTGATGGCACTGGCCACCAGGGTGTCTCCGATCGACTCGAGCATCTTCTCCTGCGGGGACTGCACCACGGACACGAACGGGAACATGTACTCCTTGCTCGCCATCGGATCGTCCGGCGCCTCGCAGTGCACGACGGTGGGGAGCAGGTAGGCGCAGCGCTCGCGTTCCACCAGCCGGTTCCCCTGCCGATGTTTTGCGGTGATGTCCTCATTGCTCGGCGACTCGAGCGCGGCATCGATGTCTTCGGAAATGGCCTTCGCCTGTCCGGGCACCGTAAAGGCGGCGAGCTGCGCTTGCGGGTCTTCGGGTGGGAGTGCCTCGACCGTGGCAAGTTGCTCCGCCAGAGCTTCGGCGATCTGGTGCGTATTGCGAGAGGCCCAGATCCCCGAGCAATTGATGCACGAGCGGCCCGAGTTCACCAGCACCGAGTCGACCATCAGGTCGAGGTACTGCTCCCAGTCATCAACGCGGTCGTCGCCAAGAAGGATCTTGCTGAACCCCGGCCCGTGCACCTGGATTTCAGGGTTGCTGCGGTACCTCTGCACCGTGGCAAGGCCGCCGAAGATGAGACTTCGCGGGGTGTTGTGCAGGACCGCCGCACCGACCTCGGCGCCCCCGGGGTATACGGCGATCGATTGCCGTGGGATGCCGGCCTGGAAGAAAGCCTGAGCCATGCGCCAGGGAGTCCAGGGCTCCTGCGGTCCGGGCTTGAGCACCAGGCCGATTTGCATCGGAATTACGGGAAGCCAGAGCGTGTGCACCCCAGGCGAGTTGGACGGCAGCACCATGCCGAGAGCGGGGGTGGTCGCCTGATAACTGCGCAGGACACCGTTCTCCTCACCGTAGCCTCGACGCAGAATCTCGAGATCGAGACCCCGCGTGAGCGAGCCCAGGATCTCGTCGAGATGCTCGAGAACAAAGCGGAGCTTGTCCATGTTCAGCCGGCACATCTGCTCGGACAGCCCGGTCGTGGCGGACTGCTGGCGTACGAACTGTGCGGGCGACTGAGTCCCCTCGCCGAGCGGAAGATCGGCGTTCATGAACAGGTCGGCTGCTCGCTTGGCCATTGCCAGCAGCTCGGAGGTCGGGATCTCCCGCAGCGCCTCGCGGGCGCGATACGCCTTTCGCAGGTCGCGGGCGACGATGCCGGGATTGGCCTGACTGACCCTGGCGATCGGTTCGCCGGTCACAAAGTGTACGACTTGCTCGGTCTCGAGGCTCTCGTACGGCTCGCCCCAACGCAGCACCGGGAAATGGATCAACGAGGTCTCCGTGAGGTCAATACACGCCCACCGTGGTGTTCTTGGCGAAGCGGCTGAACGGCCGCACGCCGCTCACGCCGTCCCACGGATAGCCCGCCGTCGGTGGCTCGCGCTCCCCCTCGTCGCGCTCCAGGAAGCGCGGCACGAAGAACTCCCGGGTCAGGGTGGTGAGCATCACGCGCCCGGTCTGCCCATACGCCACCGGGCGATCGGGATTGTCGGGATCTACGACCTCGAGCACGGCGCGCGGTTGCGGTGCGTAGTAGGCAATCGTGTACCCGTTGTGTGGGCCGCTTGGAGCGCTGGCCGCCAGTCCCATCAGCGTGTTGCCGTAGGTCGGTGCCATGAAGGCGCCATCCAAGAGCTCCTCGTGTGCGAAGCGATTCCACTGTGGTGTGAACTCCGTTCCTCCCGAGAAGATCCCGCTGATGCCGGCCTTGCGCAGGGAGGTACCCTTATCCTGGAGCCTGAGCGCAAGGGCCTCGAGCAGCTTCGGCGTGGTGAACATGCAACGGATGTCGTGGCCGGCTTCGAGGATCGTGATCGCCTGATCGATGATGTGCTCTTGGTACGCCGCCAGGTGCTCCATCCAGCCCCGCTTGATGAGCTGGATCACCCAACGCGGGTCCAGATCGACGCAGAAGCTGATGCCTCCGCGGTGCTGGGCCAGATGCTCGACCGCGAGACGCAGCCGACGCGGTCCGCTGGGACCGAGCATGAGCCAGTTGGCACCGTGCGGAAAGTGTTGCTCGGGTAGGGTTTTCGAGAACTCCTCGTAGTCGATACGGAAGTCCTCGATGTTGATGCGAGACTTGGGGACGCCGGTCGTGCCCCCGGTCTCGAACACGTAGATGGGCCGATCGGCGTACGCCTTCGGGACCCAGCGCCGCACCGGACCGCCGCGCAACCAGTCGTCCTGGAAATGGTCGAACCTGACCAGGTCGTCGAGTCCCTGGATCTCTTGCCGTGGGTCCCAGCTCTGCCGTTGCGCCCACTGAAGCCAGAACGGACAGCCGGTGTCGGGGTCGAAGTGCCAGCCGACGATCTCGCGCACATGCGCATCGAGCGCTGCACGCGCCTGCCCAACCGCCGCCTGCAGGCTCTCGTTCGCGGTCGTAGGTGTGCTGGTCATCTCTTGCGTCGTCTTGGCGGGAACGATTCCAAAACTCGGGCTGCGGGAACGTACCTTCATCCTACCGCTTCCGGTGGTACGGGTTGTCAGCTCGCGGGTCGCGGTCCCTCAACCACGGCCTCCTAGCCTGATCGGGGTCGTCGGTCCGGGCAGCGTCGCCTAGCGGGGGTCAGATCGCGAGCTCAGGTCAGCCAACATCTGGGCGTATGGCCGGTAGTAGTGGATGGCGAATCCGGCGAAGGACGGCTGGCGGCGCATTTCGATCTCCGATTCGCGCATGACCTCGTGCAGGCGATCGGCGCCGAGATTTGCGAACGTGAGACGGCTGGCCGGCACTCGTGTGTGTCGGGTAACGCGCCAATGGCGGATCGCGTCGAGTTCCACCTGGCTGCGCTCGAGGGATTCGATCAGCAGAGCGAGCGCCCGAGCGGGAACGAACGCCAGGTGCCAGCCTTGGGCCAAGGGCGCGGCGATGATCCACCCGTTGGTGCCACCGGCGGTCGGCAGTCCGGGCTCGCCCTCGCCCTCGAACATGAGGATCTCCTCATCCGGAAGCGTCGTGGTTTCGAGGCCGACCCATACTTTCTTGCCCACGGCGTGGGCGTAGGCGAGCTCGCTTTCGGCGAGTGCAATCGTGCCGTTGGAGCCATCGGCCCGCGTGCGATAGTCCATGATCGCGACGCTATCCGTCCGGTCGATCACCAGCTCACTCAACGGCTTGAACCGCAGGGCGTCGCTTGACGCGCTGGTTATCCGGACCGAGTCGAACCAGGCGGGGATGGCGGCTTCAAACCAGAGGTCGGCGTCCCGGGCGGCGGTCCCGATCCGCTCGAGCAGGGCAACATAGGCAGTGATGATTAGCTGGCGCGACGCATCGGCGAATCCCGGCAGAAGATACGGCTCGACATCGTAGTGCACGCCGGAGAACCGGCCGTTTGGGGAGACACGCCGGTTGTAGCGGCCGACATTGCGGACCGCCTGCACCACCCGGTCATGCCACTTTGCAAGGGCGTATTCGGCGGAGCCGTCGAGTCCGAACACCTCGGCACCGGCCCCGGTGAGCGTTGCCACGAGTGCTCGCAGGGGCTCGATCACGTCGGCTTCGAGCGCGGTGCCAGCGGCAGCGCCGATCAGTCGACCCGGCAGTTGCAAGTACACACGCTGGATTCCCTGCGCGGCGACGAATGCGGCCAGGCGGTCGGTTGCCGTGCGATCGCCGATCAGGTCGCTGGTGTGCCAGATCCACAGTGCCAGAGGGCTCGGGGCGTTGGGCGGAGCGGGTGCTGGCGCGGAGGGCAGATCCGGCAGCGCCGTACCGCGGCACAGGGCCAGTCGATCCAGGTCGATGTCGCCGTCACCCGGGCCCGCCACCTCGAGCACCAGCTTGGCGAGCCGGCGGCGGTCGATCTTTGCCGGAAGCTCGCTTAGGGGGATGACGGCTCTCTGCCAGCGAGGTTCGAGCCGGCCGCTGGGGAGAAAGCTCGCCAGCTTCCCGAGCTCCGTGGCGCTGGCGCTCGCGTCGGCCAGGCGGAGGCGAGGATCTGTTCCCTGGCTCCCGCCTCGCACCCAGAAACTCAAGGTGCTGAAGCCGCTCGCATCCAGATAGTAGCGGGTGCCCTGCTCCGGCTCCCGCGGCGCCAACCCGATCGCCAGCCCTGCGAACCCATGGTCGCGCCGAGCGTACCGAAACCGCAACACCCGGCGGCCATCTTGGTCGCGGATCAGATCGACGCTGGCCGAAGAGGGTGCTCGTTCGAAGCTGCTAAAGCGGCCACCGAGCCGGTTTCTGGAGGCGAACTCGAAGTCCGATACCACGAAACAGTCTCCGGCGTATTCCGGCCGTCTGGAGGCTTCGACGGGCAGCCCGGCGGGAGTGGTCTCGAGGTCGCCGATCCGCAGCACGCGGCCCTCCTGCAGATCGACGATGCGCAGTTCCCCGCCACGGATCGCCTCCGTCGCGGCTCCCGCCGCGTGCTCCGAGAGCGGCACCCACAGCAGTTGCTCCTGCTGGGATTCGCCGGATCCAGCGTTCAGCAGCACGCACAGGGCTCCGAGAAGCGCCACGCAGGAGCGTCGTATCAGCGGCGTCTTGAGCATTTTGTACCCGGGTGGAGAAGGACAGAGCTCGATTCGAAGGTACCGCGCTGGCAGGCGCACAACGAAGCCCCATCTTGTTGACAAAGCTTTACGAAACTTTGCCCGCAATCGACAGCCAAGGAGGTCCGAATCTGGTCCAATCAAGCAGAGGGATCGAGGAACGGGACGATCTCCGCCCAGGAGATCGCTGCGGCCTCCGATTCGCTGGGCAATCTCGACCGCGATGGCGACGGCTCGATCTCGTATCGAGAGCTGGTTGCCGGTCGCGGCCGTCTACCTTTTGCGCGCGCCCGGCGCCGAGGCTTCGCTGCGGGGAGAGGCTTTGGCGCCGGGTGGCGTTCTTGGCGAGGTCAGGCTCGACCTCGCATGCACGGCGGGGGTCCCTGGGCCAGCCGACCCGGATTGCGGGGCGGTCGTCTCTGGCTCAGGGGCTTCCACGATGATTCTGCCTGGGAACGGGTCTCCGGCGCAGATGCTGATGGCGATGGCGCCGTGAGCCAGGAAGAGATCTGCTGCTAGGTGCTCATTGGCCGGTGTGGCCAAATCCACCGCTGCCGCGCTCGGACTCGGGCAACGCGGCCACCTCCTGCCAGACGATGCGGGGGACGGGGGTTACGAGCATCTGCGCGATCCGCATGCCGCGTTCGATGCGCACGGGTTCACGCCCGTGGTTGATCAATGGCACCTGGATCTCACCACGATAGTCCGCGTCGATGGTTGCCGGCGTGTTGGGGAGCGAGAGTCCGAATCGAATTGCCAGGCCCGAACGAGGCCGTATCTGCGCCTCGTATCCCGAGGGCAAGGCGATCGCCAGCGCGGTGGGAATCATCTCGATGGCACCCGGCTCGATGACCCTCGGCGCGGTCACCGCGGCGCGCAGGTCGACGGCAGCCGAATCGGGGGTTTGATACTCGGGCAAAGGCAGGTCCTCGCCGCCGGCAAGACGCCGGATGAGGACATGTACCACCGATCGACTCAATCCTTGCCCCCGATCGCCCACAGGTGCTGGAGGGTGCGGATCATCGATGGCTCCGAAGGGGGCAGCGCCAGGACAAGCTAACGGTTTCGCCCGGCCGATTCAAACACACCTGCAGGAGTAGAGCCCGTGGCAGAAGTGGTGTGGGTCGCGGCGACCCGACGCAGGGCGCGCATTGTTTCGCTCGTGGAGTCCCTCACAACTTCATTCAACAATCCGAAGGGTTTCCTCAAGTTTTCGCGCCCCGTGGCCCGTAGCCTGGATCGCGACTCGTCGGGGAGCAACAACCAATGACTCGATCCCAACCCCGCTTCTCGACGAGCCGGCGAAAGCTCGCACTGAGATGGCGACGGCCGGGGCCGGTGGCTAAACGAAGATTGGCCAGTGGACACGGTGCCGGCCGTTGCCGACTCGCCCCCAGCGCATGCTGCTAGTCAAGCGTAGCCCCACTCGGATACCAGAGCAATGCGCCACGCATGAACGTACCGCGGCCTCGCCCGATCTCGCGCTCCTCCGAATCCACCAGAACCGCTTCGGCGACGAACAGGCGCGAGGACTGCTGCACGACGCTACCGGTGGCGGTCATCACTTGTACGGCAGGCGATCGGCGCGCGGGCGCCGGATCGCGTAACCTCATGATCGTTGCCAGTGCTGACGCCGTTGGCGACGGCTTCGCGCTAGCCTTCCGGCGTCGCACCCACTGCTACGGTCCAGATGCCATGAATCAACGAGCTGCGTTCGCATGTGTTCTCGTCGGTGTGTTGGGGGCGGTGACTGCCGCCTGGCCGGTTCTCGTCGGCGCAGTCCCCGTTGCCGGCGCGTCGGCCGTGGTCGTGCCCGGCGAGTGGCCCGACTGGCGGGGCCCGAACCGGGACGGGATTTCGCCGGCGACCGGACTGCCCGAGTCCTGGTCGCCCGACGGTGACAACCTGGCCTGGAAAGCCCCCTACGGTGGTCGTTCGGCGCCGGTCGTGTTCGGCAACCGCCTGTACCTGCAGAACGCTGCCGGACATGGGGCCGAGACCCAGGAACGGATCCTCGCTCTCGATGCCGACAGCGGCGAGTTGGTTTGGGAGTACCGGTTCAACGTGACGCTCAGCGATGCGCCGCCGCATCGGGTCGGCTGGTCCTCGCCGGTGGTCGATCCGGCGACCGGGAATGTGTATGCACTCGGCATGTCGGGCACGTTGCTGGGGCTCTCGCCCGCTGGCGAGTTGCTCTGGGAGCGCTATCTGTCGGAGGACTTCGGACTGTTATCCACCCACGGTGGGCGCACGGTCTCGCCGATCATCGAGGCGGGCAACGTCATCGTCGCCGGCGTTACGGCGGGCTGGGGCAGTCTGGCGCGAGGGATGCACCGGTTCCTGGCCTTCGACAAACTCAGCGGGGCCGTTGCCTGGGTCAGTTCGACGGGGACGCGCGTGTTCGACACCACCTACTCGCCTCCGATCGTGCGCGAGATCAACGGCACGCGCCTGGTGATCGGCGGGGCCGGAGATGGTGCGGTGCACGCGTACAAGGCTGCCACGGGTGAGCTCGTGTGGCGCTTCGCGATGAGCAAGCGCGGCATCAACACCGGGGTGGTCGTGTCCGGCACAACGGCGTTCGTTTCCCACAGCGAGGAGAACCTCACCGACAGCACGATGGGCCTGGTCGCAGCGATCGATGTCGCCGGCAATGGGGAGCTGGGACCCGATCGAGTGTTGTGGACCACGCCCGGCTTGTTGAG